>DASVVH010000671.1:0-8960 GCA_036386615.1 Ardenticatenaceae bacterium | reverse complement strand
CCCCAACCAGTTTGCGCCTCTTTTACGATGAGTTGGTATTAGGCAACCCAAGTGGTGAGCCGGTTCCGCAGGAGCAGGAGAAGTCCGCCGCCAATCAGAAGCGCGGGAAGCAGGTAGGAGCCAAGCGCCGTCGGCGCGAAGCCACTGATGTTCAGCAGCCCCTCGAAGAAGGTGAAGCCCACCGCGAAGATAGCCAACCCCGTCACGGCGAAGGCACGCCCGCGACGGAAGGACTCGATCTCATTGCTCCACAGCCCGCTAATCATCAGCCCCACGCCCAGAGCCGTCGGCATAATCAATGACCAGGCGTAGGCCCAACTCGCCCAATGGTCGAAGCTGTTCTGGTAGAGCAGGATGAGGCCGACAGTCGTAACGATGCTGCCGGGAATCGCCAGCACCCCGCCCTTCCTGCCGCCCAGCACCATCGCGGCGAAAAAGAAGAGGCCGGGCAGAATGACGAAGAAGGGCCACGCGAAGTTCCACAGGTTGAAGTCGAAGCGCTGGCCCAGCAGCGCCAGCAGGCCAACCCCAACGAGCACGGACCCAACAGCGATACTGCCACGCTCCTGCATTTCCATATTCACGATTTCCCTCTCTTCACTCAGGCGGCGGGTATTGGCGCAAGGCTGACCTTGCTTGATACCTTCAGTGTAGCCGCCGCTACATCTCCTGTCATCCGCCCTAAGAGCGATTTGGCCTCTATCTTTTGGCGGATTTCAGGTCATGTATCGTGCCTTCTGAGAGAAGAATGGAGCTGTTCTCACGAGCCGTATACCTCCGTCCTCCGTCTATTGACTGTATCAGCTTGGCGGCGGGTTGCTACTGTTATCCTGTGCCCGCCCAAGCTCCGATGCCGCGCCGCGCGGCGTGTTGGCCCGTTCCTGAAGCGGTTTCTCGTCCGATGTGAAGACACCTTCGTGGTCGGCAATCTTGTTCTTGGCGAGGTGCTCGTCCGATGCGTCCTCATTGTCGAGTATTGGCTCTTCCATGCTGCTCTCCCTTGGGTTGGGTAAACTCCCCTTAGTGAAGAGCAACATCCTTACCCTGGCATGAAACGCTTGAGATAGCGCCCGGTGCAATCCGACTATAATACTCCCCCTGACCCGCCATATCTACTTATTCAAAGGAATGCTTCGTGTCTCGGACCCCTGCGCTTCTCCTGCTCTGCCTGCTCCTGCTCGTCGGGTGTGATTCCTTGCGTCAACCCCCGCCTGCCGCCACCGAACGGGTGCCGGACGCCACCTCCACCCCCGCAATCGTACAGCCGGAGCCGACCTCAACCCCCGTCGCTCAGGAGGCAGAACCTACCGTTACCACTCCTCCTACAGCCACCTCCAGCCCCGCGCCCTCTGCCACCCCGGCAGAAAACGTGACGCCCGCAGAGACCTCCGGCGACCCCATTCTCGCCGCCTGTTCCGGTGCCGCGCAGGGTGCGCCCTTCCGCGACAACTTGGAGGCAGGATTCGAGGACCTGCCCCTGAACATCTGCTACGACCTGGAATTCACTCTCAACGAGCGCGGCGATGCCTTTGACGCCATCGCCCGCGTCACCGTGCGAAACGGCAGCGACGACCCCTGGCCCGACCTCCTCTTCCGCCTCTACCCTGAAGCCCGGACAATCTTCGGCGGCAAGATGGAAATCGGCACCGTCACCGTTGACGGCGAAGAGGTAGACGCCGAACGAGCGCTCTCCGACGATACCGGGTTGCTCGTGCCCCTCGCCGCGCCGCTCGCCCCCGGCGACGTGGTGCAGGTCGAGATTCCCTTCTCCGGCCAGTTGGCGGGGATGGGCCAGGCGGGCGTCTATGGCATCTTCGCCCGCTCGGAGGACGCCGCCACCCTCGTCTCCTGGTTCCCCCTGCTGGCCGTCTGGAACGGCGAGGAGGCCCGCTGGTTCGACGTGCCCGTCCTCGGCACGGGCGATGCCGTCTTCTCCGAGAGTGCCTACATTCGCGCCGCACTCACCGCCCCGGAGCAGTTCGCCCTCGCCTCAAGTGGCGTCATTCAGTCCGAAGAGACAGCAGATGGCCGCACCACCTACGAGGTATTCACTGGCCCCTCGCGTGACTTCGCGATGGTCTGGATGGACGGCTACGAGGTGGACGAGGCGACAGTGGACGGCACCCTCATTCGCAACTGGTACCTTCCCGGCGACGAGGAGAGCGCCGAGCAGACCCTGGAAGCAGCCCAGGAATCCATGCAAATCTTCGACGAGCGTTTCGGGGCCTATCCCTTCGAGGAACTGGACATCGTGCCCGTCCCCCTCTCCGGCGCGGCGGGCGTGGAATATCCCCAACTCTACCTGATGGGGCAGGAACTCTACGGCGGCCAGGGTGGGGACTTCCTCGGCTTCGTCAGCGCTCACGAGATGGCGCACCAGTGGTGGTACAGCACCGTCGGCAACGACATCAACGCCGCGCCCTGGCAGGACGAGGCGCTCACGAACTGGAGCGCCATTCTCTGGCTGGAAGAAGGGGAGAGCGAAGCCGCCGCGCGGGCCAATCTGGAGGGCTTCGAGCAAACGGTGCAAGCCTACGAGGAACAACAGGGCGAGGAGCCTATCGCCCAGCCCCTCGACAGCTTCGAGAATCGCGGCAACGCCTACGCTACCATCGTCTACCTCAAGGGGACGCTCTTTTTCCAGGCCCTGCGCGAGGAGATTGGCGACGAACCCTTCTTCGAGGCCCTTCAAGCCTATTACGCCGCCAACCGCTTCAGCATCGCCGCCCCCGCAAACCTGCTGGACCAGTTCGAGGAAAGCAGTGGCCGCGACCTCCAAACCTTCTATGAAGAATGGGGCGTGACCCCCTGACCGTAAGCCGAAGAACCGCCCACCAGCTAGCCCCCCGGCGTTGGCCCCGGCAGCACCGGGACGTGCCGCGTCGGGTCGCCGACGATGAAGGGCAGGGGCCGCGACTCGATGTACTCATCGCCCAGCAGCCGCAACTGCACCGTCCAGTTACGCCAGGGAACCCCCGTACCCGGCTTCTCGCCCTCCCGGTCAAACTCCGCGTGGTACTCGAACACCGCCGCCTGGAAGCGCTGCGTCCACCGCGCCACCCCATCCGCGCCCGTCCGCATCACGGGCGGCTCCATAGGGTAGCCGAAAGCATCCTCCCGCCCGTACCTGTCGAAATAAGCCTTGAAGCCGATGCGTGCCCCATCCGGCGCGACGTTCGAGACCGCGTGGCCCAACCCGTTAGCACCCTTCGGGAAGTACCAGTAATCGTTAGTGTTCGGCCCTGCGGGCGGCTGCGAGGGCGCAATCTCACCCATGCCAAGCTCCGCTGTCAGCAGGCGGCGCTGGATGCGGTATCCCGCCGGGTTGTTCGGGTGCCATTCCAGCACCAGCCGCTGGAAGTATTGCACGCACTGGCGCGGGTCGAGCGGGTCCGCCACGACGGGCGAGCGTGGATACCCGACGTAATCCAGGTCGCCGTGCGTGCGGAAGAACTCAAGCCAGGGGCCACTCACCGCGTAGCCCGTCGGCGCGAGCCACGCCTCCGCCGGGGTCGGGTTGGGCGGCACCAGCGCGCCCGCCACCCCCGCGCAGGCATCCTGCGGGCGCGGGTAGGCATCGCGCGCCCCCGCCGCCCCCGGCTCCACGACGATGATAGGGTCGCCAGCCACCAGAATGATGCGGCGGTTACGTAGGTCACTATTGTTGGTCGCTGGCGCGAGCGTCAGCCGGAAGGTGCCATCCGCCCCGCGCGCCAGCGTCTGCTGCTGCCCATACTTGCTTATCACTACAGCCTGCGCCGCGCTGGAAGGCAGGATAACCGGAAGCGGCGCAGCCGATGCGTTCCACAGCACCGTCACCCGGTCCGCGCCCCGCGTCATGCGGACGCCGTTCAGCGCGCCCGGCCAGATGAATTGCATGAGATGCGCGGGCGAGGCCAGCAGCGCCGTAATCTCGTCCTGTGTCGGCGGACTGGCCGAACCGCTCCAGAAATACTGAGCGTTTGTCACGTTAGCCAACTCCCGCGCCGCCACCTGATAGGCAACGTAGGCCGGGCGCGGGCTGCCGTCATTGCGAATCAACCCGTAATAGTGCTGGTTCTCCGGCTCCTCGTCCAGCATCTTGTAGATAGCGTATCGTTCCACCCCCGCCGCGCGCGCCAGGGCGATGCTCTGGATGACGTAGTTCGCCTGCTCCTCCAGCGAGACCCGCTGGTGCTCTCGTGGCAGCGGCCCAACCGGGTCGTCGTGAGGGATGGCGTTCGACTCGTTCATCCACAGGGGCTTGTCGAGACCATACTTCGCCAGAATCCGGCGGAAAACCATCGGCACCGCGTAGCTGTTGAGCGAGCTGTTGTATTGATGCACCGAAACCGCATCGAAATACGCCCCGTTCCGCGCCGCGTCGGGCATAGCGGTGAGGGTCGCCAGCAGGCGGTCAAGATAATGCGGGCGTGGGTACTGGTTGTCCCACCAGAAAGTAGTCCCCGCCAGCAGCACTCTCGCGCGTGGGTTGCCGCGCTTGATAGCCTCGTACCCGACAGCCTGCATCCGTGCGAACTCTTCGACTGTACCCTCCCAGTTCGCGGAGGCCCTCTCATCGTACAGGTCAGGCTCGTTCCACAGAATCCAGGTGTCCACCACCCCTGCGTATTCGGCGGATAGCCGAATCAGGAATTGGCCCCAGTGGTTAGCTTCGTGGTCATAGTTCAGATCGAGATTTTGAGGGGGTAGGATGGGATGGTAGCTCCCCTCCTCGGCAGCCCAGGCGGGAGTGTGCAGCACCACGCCCACCGTCTCTATCCCGCGACTGCGCTGCGCCTCGATTTCCTCGCGCGGGAACTTGGGGTCCGGCTTCCAATCCGCCGGACCGTCCGGCTGGATGCTCGACCAGCGCACGACCCGCCGCTCCCACCGCACCCCGGCAGCCACAGCCCGCGCCGGGTCATCGCTCGCCTGCACAACCCCGAAGAAAGGGTCGCGCTGCGGAACCGGGGGAAGCGCCGCGACCTGCAACTCCACGCCGCGCGACGACGCCGGAAGCGGAAAAAATAACAGAGCCAGAAGTAGACCAACCAGCAGCCAGCGTCGAGGGTATCTCATAGGAGTTCATCCCTGATATGGACGAAATAGCCGTGTGGGGCGAGGAGAGCGAAGGCGATTGGAGCGTGCTCAGTCGCGCCATCTCCTCGCCCCTTAAGCTACAGCAAAACCCCTCCTCGTCAAGCCCGGAACACCAACTGGCCCACTATAGGACAACCAGGAAACGCGGAACTTGCTCATGTCGTTGCCTTCGTCCTCCGTCCTTCGTCCATTTGGGGAGATGCGAAAACGACAGGCTCAAAGGGTTAGCCTCGGAGCATGCTCGTGGGGGTAGATGAACAATCACCGCTTCAAGGCGGCGAAAAGGAAGGGCCAACAAACTCTGTAGCCCCGCCCCGGTTAACTTCTTGAACCTACTTCAGCGTCACTCGTCTGCGGGCGACGTTCCGGTGCCTGTGCCAGCGCGGGCAGCATGGACTGCATCAGGGTAGATAGTGTCGCCCAGTCCCGAAAGTAGTGTTCCTCTTGAGTAACGACGTGGCACACCTTGCCACGCCACTCTGTCTGCCCGTTGCCAACGCTTTCGGACCACAGGCGCACGGTGAATAGGTACGAATGGTGGGAATCAACTGGATTCATGGTTAATCATCCTCACGGGCCGGGTTGATACCAGGGAGCAGCCGCGAAGCATCAGGCACCATCCCGTAGAGAGCAGCTTTGCTGGCTCACGGTTAGTGTTCCGCATCGAGGTAAACTCCTTCTGGGTTATTGTTTGCATCCAGCCGCGTAGAAATAGCCCCTTTCTGTAGTGCTGGGCCAAGAATACCAGCCTTAGTGTTTGAGAAGCGTTTATTTAGCGTTTGATGGAAGAGATTGGGAGGGGAAATCCGAGGGGTAGCGCTGAAGCAATGACTGTGAGGGCGACAGGGTACCAGCCCCGTACCTAGTCCGCGCGGATTCATCCCGGCGTGTCAGTACGCCAATCCGCTCTCCTCTGAGCTTTCCCGCACTCGACTTGAGATGTAGAATGCAGCGCGTCGTGTGGATTGATGCAGCGAGAGGCTAAGTGAGGCTGAGAAGAAATGGAGCACCTTAAATCCCTGATTCGCGGCGTGCCCAATTTCCCCATAGAGGGCATTCTGTTCTACGATATTACAACCCTGCTCAAAGACCCGGAAGGGCTGGCAGCCGTCATCCGGGCGCTCATCGAGCAGTACCGCAACGCGGAGATTGACATTGTTGCAGGTATCGAGTCGCGCGGCTTCATGTTCGCCACACCGCTCGCCCTCGAACTGGGCGCGGGCTTCGTGCCCATCCGCAAACCCGGCAAGCTGCCCGCCGCCACCATCCACCGAGAATACGCCCTGGAATACGGCAACAATCGCCTTGAAATTCACACGGACGCGGTTCAGCCCGGCCAGCGCGTGCTCATCATAGACGACCTGCTCGCAACGGGGGGCACCAGCAAGGCCAGCGCCGAGTTGGTCGAGGAGCTGGGCGGCGTTGTCGCGGGCCTCGCTTTCGTCGTAGAACTCGCCTTCCTCAACGGGCGGCGAACCCTCGAAGGCTATGAAGTCTTCTCCCTCTTGAGCTACGACGAATAAGCTGTTTCTAGATACCTCTACGTCCTTCTGGGTGAAGCGAATCTCCGAAGAATTCAGGAAATCCCTGGCGGATTTCCTGCTATTCGACAGACAGCGTACCTATAGGAGTTCAAAACAATTCCAATGTAGGGACGTGGGGGTGATGTACGGCAATGGTGACAGGCATTGCCGTACATTATTCTACGTTCCCGCTTCAGGCGATGTCTCCGTCTCTCTATCCCAGAGCACCTCTTCCAACCGTTCGCGCAGCCGTTCCGTAATCTCTTCCGCCCTGGCTCGTTCCAATGCCGCCCGCACCTCGGCCACGTCCTTGTGAGGAGCCAGCGCTTCAACCGCAGCCGTTCGCACCGCCACATTGTTATCGCCGAGCAATTCGATGAGCAGCCCTCGGCTGCCTTCCGGGTCAATCAGGGCGATGCCCTCAACGGCGCGTGGGCGCAGGAAGGGGTTTGCGCTGAAGACCATCTCGCGCAGGAACGGCAGCGCCTCGCGGTCGCCCAGTTTCGCCAGCACCTGGCACGCTGCGCGCTGCACCCGCTCGTGTACCTCCGGGTCTCGCAGCAGGTCGCGGATGGCAGGCAGGGAAGGCTCCGCCCCCAACTCCTCCAACGCCTGGAGCGCGGCGACCCGCAGATTGGGGTTCCGGTCAGTCAGAGCGCGCTCCAGAGAAGCTCTCGCCGCTTCGTAGCGCAGTGGGCGCAGCGTCCGCGCCGCCACCGTCCGGCACCCGACGGCTTCCTGTAGCAGCCGCACAAGCAGCGGCCCCACCTCCTCTGCCGTGCCCGAAGCGCCGACAGCCTGAATCAGCGTATTCGCGAAAGGCAGGTCAGGGCGGGGCTGGCGCAGTGTTTCCATCAGCGCCTCCTCCATCGCCTCCAGGGTCGAAGCGTCGGCCATGCGGCGCAGGCCCCGCGCTGCATCCAGCCGGAGCCTGCGGTTCGAGTCCGCGAGCGCCTCAGCCAGCACGCCCACCGCTTCGGGCGCGCGGAAGTTGCTCAAGGCGCGCAGCACCTCCGCGCGGATGTGCGGGTTGCTGTCGTCCTGCATATCCGCAATCGTGCCCGCGTACTGGCTGGCGCCAATCTGGCCCAACGTCCGCACGGCGGCACTCCGCACGTAAGGGTTGGGGTCGAATAGAAGATCACCCAGGTAGAGCGCCACTTCCTCAGATGGGAAGTTCGCCAGCGCCGCCGCCGCCGCCGCCCGGACGTACCCGTTGCGGTCCGTCGTCGCCACCTGAAGCTGCTCCAACCCCGCGCGCAGCCTTCCCAGCCGCTCGGCGGCGGCGCTCCGCTCGCGGGGGTTCTCGCTCTGGATCAGTCGCGTCGCCTCCTGAATCTCCTCATCGCGCTGCTCGTCCACTCCTGTCATTCTCGAATCCTCTCATCTCTATTTCATCCACCACTGGGGCACGCCCCATAAGGGTACCAAATGTAAAAGGACTCTAATCAGCTAGTCGGAGATCTCTTTGCCGCAAGGGTGTTCGCGGCCAGTTGCCCATGCGAGAGGTTGGTTAGCTCGCTGTCAAAGGCTTCGGCGCGGTCGGAGGGAAGGGTAAAGTGGATGGCGACCTCTGCGCCGAACTGTTCCTCCTCAATCTCAGCCTCGTGCTGAAGGAGGAACTGCCTGACCAATTCGTAGCGCGAGTAGTCCGTAGCAAGGTGCCGTTGGAGCCGCTCCACCTGCATCTTCGTGGGCATCTCCGCGAGGAGCGCCCGCACTGCGCCACTGTAGGCACGCACGAGGCCACCCGTGCCCAGCTTCGTGCCGCCGAAGTAGCGCGTCACCACCACCGCCACATCTCCCAAGTCCTGCCCTTGCAGGACGGCAATCATGGGACGGCCCGCCGTGCCGCTCGGTTCGCCGTCGTCGCTCATGCGCTCGGTGGCGGAGGGGCCGTAGCCGACGCGATAGGCGACGCAGTTGTGCGTCGCATCGGAGAACTCTTCCCGCACGTGGGCAACAAAAGCTTCCGCCGCTTCAAGGGTAGGGGCGTAGGTTCCGGTGGCGATGAAGAGGGAGTCGCTGACGGGATATTCGACCCGCGTCTCTCCAGCAGGCACGGGATAGCGGCTTGGCTTCATGCGGTGTAGGATAGCAAAGAACGGCGAAAGGGACTAGGAGGGGAAGGGGAACGATGGGCGAGTGGTGGCGGCACCTGACGGGCAGACCCTTCTACTGGGTGCTGGACGGCACACACCCGGCGGCGGACCTCTTCGTGTTTCAGCACGTCATTGAGCGGCCAGAGGGAGCACCACCGATACGGGCGGCGCGGCTCGCGCTGGCGGAGTCGCCACAGGTAGCGCAACTGAAGGCGCACCTTGGTGAGAGTGGCGATGGTTTCTGGTCGCCGCG
>DASVVH010000670.1:0-3112 GCA_036386615.1 Ardenticatenaceae bacterium | reverse complement strand
AGGCGTTCGACACGGCGCGCTCACTGGGGCTGCCCTGGCGGATGCTCTGGTACCAGTTCGGCCCTTTCCAGGCGTACTATGATAATGGGCAGTACCAGGAAGTTATCGGCCTGACCACCGCCACCCTTGAGGGAGCAGGCGGCAACTTGGAAGAGAGCTACTACTGGCGGGGCCGTGCTCAGGCCGCGCTCGGCCAGACGGACGCCGCCCGCAGCGACTTCCAGGAGGCGGTGAGGCACAACCCGTCCTTCGCGCCCGCGCAGCACGCGCTGTCAGAACTGCCGTAGGTGCCGTTCACGAGTTAGTTAGGAACCGCGAGGGCAGAACGCAGACCTCTATAGTCCGCGTTCTGCCCTTCTCTTTTCGAGTGTAGCAGGTAAAGATGACCTCTAATTCCCGCGTCGCGCGCGCCGCCATTATCGTGATGGTGGGCTTTTTATTGGCAAAAGTGGCGGGCATCGCCCGTCAGATGATTATCGCGCGTACCTTCGGCACGGATGGCACGCTGGACGCTTATTTCGCCGCCTTCACCGCGCCCGACATCATCTTCATGCTGATTTCGGGCGGAGCGCTCGCCACCGCCTTCATCCCCGTTCTCGCAGGGTACGTGAGCCGCAACGACGGGGGCGCGACGGACGAGCAGGGGGCGTGGCGCGTCGCGTCGAATGTCCTCACCGTTACCTTCTCGCTCTCGCTCATCGTCTCGCTGATTGTGGCGCTGCTCGCGCCCTGGCTCGTGCGAAATATCGTTGCGCCCGGCTTCAGCCCCGACTTGCAGGCGCTGACGGTGGACATGATGCGCCTCGTGCTCATCTCCACCATCATCTTCAGCATCAGTGGGCTGGTGACGGGCGTGCTGCACACGCTGCAACACTTCCTGCTGCCCGCCTTCGCGCCCCTCTTCTACAACGTCGGCATTATTGTGGGCGCGCTTTTCATCAAGCCGATGATGCCTGAAGGCCAGGGCGTCTACGGGCTGGTGTGGGGTTCGATTATCGGCGCGCTGCTGCACCTGGCCGTACAGCTTCCGGCGCTCTTCAGGCATCGCGTCCGGCTGCGGCCCGTCATTGACCTGAGCGACCCCGGACTGCGGCAGGTGGCGATTCTGATGGGGCCGCGCGCGCTGGCGCTGGCGCTCATCAACACGAAGCTCGTCATCAAGTCCAACTTCGCCTCGCGGCTGGAGCCGGGCAGCCTCAGCGCTGTGGATTATGCCTGGGACCTGATGCAGTTGCCAGAGACGATTTTCGCCACCGCCGTTGCCACCGCCGTATTCCCCACGCTGGCGGCGCTCTACTCGCAGGGGGCGATGCACAAGCTGGCCGAGACCTTCAACCAGACGATTCGCGCCATCCTCGCGCTGACGGTGCCCGCCGCTATCGGCCTGCTCGTGCTGGGGCTGCCCATCGTTCGCGCCTTTTACGAGCGGGGCGAGTTCGGGCTGGAATCCAGCCTGCGGGTGAGCTATGCCCTGAGCTTCTTCGCCTTCGGCGTCGTGGGGCACGGACTGCTGGAGGTCGTGGCGCGGCTCTTCTACGCGCAGAGGGACACCCTGCGCCCGCTCTACGCCGCCGCGCTCATGCTCGTGGCGACGGCGGGTAGCTCGTGGCTGCTGCTGGAACCACTCGGCATCGGCGGCATCGCCTTCGGCGACACGCTGGGCGTCTTCGTGGAGGTGGGCGTTCTGCTCTGGTGGCTGCGGGCGCGTCTGCCGGAGGCTGCCGACAGCACGACGTGGCGCGCCGCTTTCAAGATTGCGGGGGCGGCGGCGCTGATGGCCGTTGCCCTGCTCGGCTGGACGCAACTCACCGAGGGGATGAACGTCTTTCTGGTGGCAGGCGGCGGCATCCTCATCGGCATGGCCGTCTACGGTGCGGCGGCGCTGGGCCTGGGGCTGGAAGAGATTCGCATGGTGCCGCGCATGGTGTTGCGCCGCGCCGTGTAAGCGCGACACCCGTTTCGCGCAACCTTGCACCCCTGACCGTGTTTTAACAGGATAGGGTATTTTCACATCTGTGCCCTCTGCATTCCATAACCTGACATCGAGACGGGAATGCGTATAATCGAGCCACCTCTACATGGCTCAGGAGATGATTTGTGATACGCGTGGCACTAGACGTAATGGGAGGCGATTTCGCGCCGCAAGTCACCATCGAGGGCGCGGTGATGGCGGCGAAAGCCTACCCTGACGTGCAGGTCGTGCTGGTGGGGCCGAAGGAGCGCATCGAGGCCGAGCTAACCAAGCATCCTCAGAACTTGCGCTTTGAAATTGTCCACGCCAGCGAGGTCATCGAGATGGACGAGCACCCCGCGAACGCGGTGAAGGCCAAAAAGGATTCCTCGATGGTCGTGGGGATGCAGCTCGTCAAAGAGAAGAAAGTTGACGCTTTCTTCTCGGCGGGCAACACGGGAGGAATGCTGGCGGCGGGCATCCTGCATCTGGGGCGCATCAAGGGCATCAAGCGGCCCGCGCTCTCCACGCTCTTCCCGACGATGAAGGGCTACACCTTCCTGCTGGACATCGGCGCGAACGCCGACGTGAAACCGGAATACCTGCAACAGTTCGCGCTCATGGGGTCGCTCTACGTCGAGCGCGTGCTGAAGCGCCCGAATCCCACAGTCGCCATCCTCTCCAACGGCGAGGAGGAGGGGAAGGGCAACCAACTCGTGCAGGAAGCCTACGACCTCCTCAAACAGTTGCCCATCAACTTCAAGGGCAATGGCGAGGGGCGCGACCTCGGCAAAGGCACCTTTGACGTGCTAGTGACCGATGGCTTCACGGGCAACGTGGCGCTCAAGACGGCGGAGGGCATCGCCACGATGGTGAAAGAGCTTCTGAAAGATGCCTTCAAGAGCAGCCCCGTCTCGATGGTGGCGGGCGCGCTCTTCATGCCGACGGGCTACAAGAAAATCAAGAAGGCGATGGACCCCGACGAGATTGGCGGCGCGCCGCTCCTGGGGCTGAACGGCGTCGTGCTGGTCGGTCACGGCTCGTCCAGCGCCTACGCGATTCAGAGCGGCATTCGCACAGCGAAGGCGGCGGTGGAGGGGCGCATCGTGGAGGCGATTGCCGAAGGATGGGCACAAGTCAATATTCCTGAGACGAAAGAGG
>DASVVH010000669.1:0-8650 GCA_036386615.1 Ardenticatenaceae bacterium | reverse complement strand
TGGAGCCGGTCCTGGTCGGCGACCTCCTCCAGCTTAAGGCGATGGTGAACTGGGTGGGACGCACCTCCATTGACGTTGGTATCCGCGTGGAGGCCGAGAACCCTCTCACGGGCGAGCGAACCCACACCAACTCGGCCTATGCTGTCTACGTCGCGCTGGACGAGCATGGTCACCCACACGCCGTGCCGCCACTCACCCTCGAAACCGATGAGGAGCATCGGCGCTGGGAGGAGGCCAAGATGCGCCAGGCGAACCGCCTTCAACAGAGATTACAGAAGCGGCAGGCGGAGCCGACCCCCTCGTGACGCCAGAGCCGCGCTGGGCGCGCTGGGCGATTCCGGCGGGCGCGCTGCTGGGGGCGCTCGGCTGGTGGTTGCCCTGGATTCTGCCGGAGCGTGGCGCGGCGGCGCTCGTCTTACTCGGCCTGGACCTCGGCGAGTTCTGGAAGTTCACCCGTGAGTGGCGCTTGCCTGCCGCCGGGGGCATAGGGTTGTTCGAGTGGGAGCGGCTCTTCTTTTTTCTGCCGCCCCCTCTGGCAGCGATGATTCTGGCGCTCTGGCTCACCGGGCAGCGTGGACGCGCGCGCTGGCTCCTGCTCCCGCTTCTGCTCTTCCTGAGCCTTGTCATCCTCCCTGAATATCCGAAGGTGCAACTAGCATTCGATGGCGTGCCCTTCGTCTATGAACAGCCTGACGTGAGGCGGGAGTTCACCTTCCAACTCTATCTCGCCACCGCCAGTCTGCTCACCATCCTCCTCATCCCGTTATGGCAGCGAGTGAGGAGCACGGTGCGACATTTGCTCATCTCCAGCGCAGGGCTACTCGGCGCGGCACTGCCTGCTTGGGCGCTTTGGCGTACCTGGCTCGTACTGGATGGTCTCTATGGCGGCAGCGCTCTGCTTGGCCCCGGCCTTCTCGTCACAGTGGCGGGCTTCGCTCTCGTTACATTCGCCGCCCTCCTTCCACTACTACAGGGCCGGATACAAGCTCGACGGCCCTACCATCACTCCAAAGCCACAGGACAACGCACCTTACAGAGATAACGCTATGCCATGCGGCGTTGTCCATCCCGTATCTCGTATCTCACATCTCATACATCTCAAAGAGGAGATCACACTATGAAATTCGCAGAACGGATGGACCGCCTCGGCACCGAGACCGCCTTTGAGGTGCTGGTCCGCGCCAAAGCGCTGGAAGCCCAGGGCCGCGACATCATCCACCTGGAAATCGGTGAGCCGGACTTCGACACCCCCGCCAACATCACCCAGGCCGCCATCACCGCTCTGCAACAGGGCGAGACCCACTACACCCCCGCCGCCGGAATCCCCGAAGCCCGCGAGGCCATTGCCGAGCACATCTCCCGCTCCCGCGACATCGAGGTAGGGCCACAGAACGTCGTCCTCACCCCCGGCGCGAAGCCCATCATGTTCTTCGCCATCCTTGCCCTCGTGGATAATGGCGACGAGGTGGTCTATCCTAACCCCGGCTTCCCCATCTACGAGTCCATGATTCAGTTCGTGGGCGGCAAAGCGGTACCCCTGCCCCTCCGCATGGAACGGGACTTCCGCTTCGACCACGACGAGTTGCGCGCCCTCGTCAATGACCGCACTAAAATGATTATCCTCAACTCGCCCCAGAACCCGACGGGCGGCATCCTGGAGCCGGAAGACCTTCACCTCATCGCCGAACTCGCCCAGCAGCACGACTGCATCGTCCTCTCCGATGAGATTTACGAGCGGCTGGTCTACGATAAGCCGCACCACAGCATCACCACCATTCCCGGCATGCTGGAGCGCACCATCATCCTCGATGGCTACTCCAAGACCTACGCGATGACGGGCTGGCGGCTCGGCTACGGCGTCATGCCCGAAGAGCTAGCGCAGAAGATGACGAAGCTCGCCACCAACAACCACTCCTGCGTCGCCGCCTTCGAGCAGTACGCAGCAATTGAGGCGCTACGCGGCCCGCAGAACGAAGTGGAAGCAATGCGCCAGGAGTTCCGGGCGCGGCGCGACCTCATCGTCGAGGGGCTTAACGAGATTCCCGGCTTTCGCTGCGTCATGCCCGGCGGCGCGTTCTACGCCTTCCCCAATATCGAGGAGACGGGCAAGAGCAGCGCCTGGCTGGCGGACCACCTGCTCAACGAGGCTGGCGTCGCCTGCCTGAAAGGCGAGGCATTCGGCGAGCATGGCAAAGGCTTCATTCGCTTCTCCTACGCCAACAGCCGCGAGAACCTTTCCGAAGCCCTGCGCCGTGTCCGGCAGGCCATCGAGGCGCTGTAACAATCCATCCCAGTCCCGCTCTGGATGGCACAGCCCTTGCTTTTAGAGATATCGGCGCTGGTCTTCATTCCCGCTTTCGTCGCCGCCGACCAGCGCCCGCTAAAAAGGCCCATCATACGATGGGCCTTTTTAGTTCTCATCAGTTCCCCGCCACCCCTACGAAGCGTTCAAAGCGGCTCGCGGCATTACGGCACGCTGGCGGACCAGCAAGAATGTAGAGACGAGCGCGATGAGGCCAAAGACGATGAGGTAGGAGAGCTTGACTGGTTTGCCTGAGAACATGTTCCACAGGCTAGCAAGCGCCAGATCGAGGCCATACATAATCGTCATAGCAAGCATGAGCCGGGAGAGGTCGCCGTAACGCAGGCTCCATGCTGAACCCACTGCAATGGTCAGCAACATTACGCCGATGAGGCGGCTCGTGAGCAGGTCGCCTGGCCAGACCCAGACCTGCGGGGCAGGGCCATTATCGGTGGCAAAGAGTGCAAGCCCCCAGAGGCCCGTCAGTATGGCAAGGAAACTCAACCAGCCCTTTACGACAGGCGCAGGTGGAGCGGCATCTTCGGGCGCATCCGGCAAAATAACAGGTTGTTGGAGGAGGTACCACACCGCCGCGATGGACATGCCTCCCGCAATGATAAAAAAGCCATAGGTAATCGGGGCGGCAAAGTCGAAGCGATTCAGGTGGAAGAGCAGAGCAACCCCTACGAGAGGCAGAAGGTAGGTCGCAAGCAGGACGAGTACGAGGCGCATCCGCCGCGTGGTTGGCCGTTCGAGCGCCAGAAAAGTAGCGACTGCGAAAGACCAGCCAGCCGAGGCCAACATCCGGCTCGCCAGGGGTGGAAGATCCCACGAGAAGCTACGAGGCTCGTCCCACCACCAGAAGAAGCTCCCAAGAAAGCCCCCGGCAAAGGTGAGAACGATGAGCGCCATCAGCCCCTTCGCTTGGAAATCGAGTTGCGCCTGATGTGGTCTGACCCAGCGCAGATAGCCCCATGCGGTTAGGCCCAGCAATACAAGAAGAACAACGAACTGCAACAGGAGGTCTACCACGGTCACACCTCAAACTAGCTGCTCCTATAGCCGAGGCCACATAGTACATCAGGTGATGGGCCAAATCAATCCTCCTGCACATCATCTTGAGCAATGGCGGGGACTAGACAGGGAGCGGGGAGTCGGGTTAGAATGACCGCACCTGTGAATACTATAGAGAGGAGCTTGGCACCGTGGGCGACAAGAACCCGAAAAAACCGTTGAAGAAGCAGAAGCCTAAAGATAACAAGCCAGCGCCAGCAGTACAGCCCACCAAGAAGTAGGCTTTTGGTCGGCAACAAAGAGCCTCCCTAAGTGGGGAGGTTCTTTTTCTGACTTCGTGCTCCGGTTAGACTCCCGCTTTTTCCAGGCGTTCCAGGTGGACGAGCAGGACGGCAACGTCGGCGGGGTTGACGCCCGCGATGCGGCTCGCCTGCCCAACGGTTTCGGGGCGGTACTGCGCCAGCTTGTGCTGCGCCTCCCGCCGCATTCCGCGCATCGCCGTGAAGTCTAGCGAGTCGGGAATGTGGCGCTCTTCCAGAGAGCGCATCCGCTCGACCTCGGCCTGCTGCTTCTCGATGTAGCCCGCGTACTTGGCCTGAATCTCCACCTGCTGCGCCTCCTCGGCGGCGAGCGGTTCAGGCGGCGGGACGATTTCCGCCAGGAGCGTGTAGGTGCAGTCGGGGCGGCGAAGGTATTGCAGGGCATTCACGCCGTCGGTCAGCGGTTCGCGTCCCAGGCTGGTGAGCGCGACGTTGGAGGCGGTAGGTGTCAGGAAGGTCTGTTCCAGGCGGGCCAACTCCTGCTGCACGGCCTGCCGCTTGGCCTCGACCGCCGCGTGGCGGTTGTCGTCTACGAGGCCCGCGCGGTGGCCGTGCGGGGTCAGGCGGAGGTCGGCGTTGTCCTGCCGCAGGAGCAGGCGGAACTCGGCGCGGCCTGTCATCTGGCGGTACGGCTCCCGAATCTCTGAGGTCACGAGGTCGTCAATCAGCACACCGATGTAACTCTCGTCGCGGCCCAGCACCAACGGACGCTCACCCTTCACCTTCAGCGCGGCATTCATGCCCGCGACGAGACCCTGCGCGGCGGCCTCCTCGTAGCCCGTCGTGCCGTTGAGCTGCCCCGCGTGGAACAACCCGTCAATCATCTTGGTTTCCAGCGTGGCGTGAAGCTGGTGCGGCAGCACGTAGTCATATTCAACAGCGTAGCCGACGCGCATCAACTCCGCGTCGCGGAGCGCGGGAATGGCGCGGAGCATCTGCCACTGCACGTCTTCCGGTAGCGAGGTGTTGCAGCCCTGGACGTAGACCTCCATCGTCTGCCAGCCCTCCGGCTCCAGGAAGAAGCCGTGCGACTCCTTATCGGCAAACCTTACGATTTTGTCCTCGATGCTGGGGCAGTAGCGCGGACCGACGCCCTCGATGACGCCCGTGAACATCGGCGCGCGGTCCAGATTGGCGCGCACGATGTCGTGGAACTCCGCCGTCGTCTGGACGAGGTAGCACGGCAGTTGGGGACGCCACTCGCTCGCGCGGCGCGTCGCCTCGCTCTGCGGGTAGGCGGAGTTGGGCGGACCCAGCCGCTCCATCCAGTTGTCGGGATGGAAGATGCCATGCTCCGGGTAGTCGAAGGAGAAATATAGCGGCTCCGCGCTGCCGGGCTGGACATCCGTTTTGGAGAAGTCAATGGTGCGCGCGTCCACGCGGGGCGGCGTGCCCGTCTTCAGGCGGCCCATCTCGAAGCCGAAGTCGCGGAAGGTGTCGGAGAGCGTGACGGACGCGCCCTCGCCGTCGCGGCCCCCCTCGCGGATGCTCTCACCCGTGATGAGGCGGCCCCGCAGGAAGGTTCCGGTCGTGATGATGACGGCCCGCGCCTCGTAGACGCGGTCCAGGCTCGTCCGCACGCCGCGCACGCTGCCCTCTTGCAGCAGCAACTCTTCGACGCGTCCCTGCTTGATGTCGAGGTTGGGCGTCCGTTCCAGTTCCAGCTTCATCAGCCAGGAGTAGAGGCGCTTGTCGGCCTGGGCGCGCAGTGCCTGCACGGCTGGCCCCTTGGACGAGTTGAGCATCCGAATCTGGAGGGCGGCGCGGTCAGTCATGCGGGCCATCTCGCCGCCGAGCGCGTCAATCTCGCGCACGAGGTGGCCCTTGGCCGGGCCGCCGATGCTGGGGTTGCAGGGCATCAAGGCGATAGATTCGAGGTTCATGGTCAAGAGCAGCGTGCGCGCGCCGATGCGCGCCGCCGCCAGTGCTGCCTCGCAGCCACTGTGCCCCCCACCTACCACAATTACATCGTACATGCCACGCTCCGTCTCCTCTATCTACCCTCTTTTGAAGCAAGCTCCTTGCCTCTTTGTCACACCATCAAAGAAAAGCGACCTCTCCCATCGCCGGGGGGTCGCTAAGTCGTCTTCAAGATAATGTGATTATAGCACGAACCTGTGAGAAATCCTAACCCCTTCTAGCCTAACCGAGCACAGGGGCGGTCTCGCTGGGCCTGATGGAGGCCGAGGATGAAGTTCGCGCTCTCCCAATCGGCGGCACCCAGCACGTTCCTGAACGTTTGGAGCAGGCGCGTCTCGACCTCGACGGTCATCTGGTTATTGACGCCGCAGCCGGGTTGCTGCTGCTCGTTCCAGATGCGGCTCGTCTCGTGGATGATGAGTTGCACGTTCCACCCCATGAGGCCGCTCTCGACGCGATAGCCGTTGTGCTCGTGGAAGATGATGCCCCAGTTGCCCGCTACCGTGTCGGGCGAGGCGCTCCAGTTGCGGCGGTTCAGGTAGCTATCGTCACGCACGATGAAGCGCACGTTGGCCTCCTGAAAGACCTGCCGGAACTCCGCCGAGTTGTCGAGGGACCAATCTATCCAGCGCGCCAGGGTCAGCGCCTGCTGCTCCGGCAGGCCGTTGCGCCCGCCGACCGTGATGAGTGTCTGCCCACCCGCCGCCGTGATGTAGCCGTTGAAGGCATAGGGGCGAGAGTTGAAGTTCCCTGGCACCTCCGCCAGAAGCTCCGCGACGATTGCGGCCTGCTGCGCGGGGACGCTGGTGATGGCGGCGGGCGTTTCCAGTTCCCCGAACTGCGCCGTCTGCGGGTCGTACTGGTGCGTCGCCTGCCAGCCGTTGGTGAGGACCAGCCCCAGACCCTCGGCCCACTCAACGAGCGGGCGGTTGCGCGTGCCGCGAACTGTCATGCCTGACTGGAACTGCTGGCGTCGCCCTTCAGGGAGCAGGCGGTAGACGCGATGATTGCGGCTGAAGTTGTCGTAGTTCCAGGCGTAGATGACGCCCTCCGGCTCCCAGACAACCATCTCATCGTACCGGAACCGGAGCGGGGGTTGCGTGCGGTCGCGGCGGGCGGGGTTGGTGTGCAGGTCGAATAGCTGCGCCCACTCGCTCTTTTCCAGGGCATCGGCGATGGCTTCGGGCGCGGGGTTCTCGGCTCCCAGCGTGACCATCTCGTAGAGCGCCTGCGAGAGCAGGATGGTCGCGCCCGTTGTCCGGTCCTCGTAGACGCGCCCCTGGAAGCGCGCGGGGTCCGTGAACTCGACGCCCGCGATGAACTCGGCGGCGTTGCTCGCGTCCAGGGTCGCTGGCTGAAGGTCGAGCTGGGGCGTGGGCGTGGGGGTAAGTGTCGCGGTGGCAGAGGGTGAAGGAGTTGGCGTGCGCGTTGGTGTGCGCGTCGGCGTGGCGGTGGGCGGTAGCGTTGGGGTGCCAGTCGGCGCGAGGGCCGTCGCCGTCACCTGAACGGCGATAACAGCCTCCTCGACAGCGACGGACGGCGGCGTGTCGGATGGCTGGCAGGCAGCCAGAAAGCTCGTCAGCAGAAGGACGAGGGCAGCGATGGTGCGATGGACACGGGACAAGGCAGAAGACTCCACGAGTAAACCGAGGCGCAGAAAAGGGCTTTGACAGGTTGGTTTGTTGGCTACAGCAACAATAGTGTACTCAAGCTGTCAAACCGCGCCATACCCTACGCCGAGACCTCACAACTGCGCGATGGCATCAGCGAGGAAGGGTTGCAGGATAGCAATTTGACGCGCAAGCTGGCGGCTGGCCGTGTCGAGGAGGGCGTCATTGTAGCCCGGAAAAGGGAGCGTGACGTAGAGCTTGTGCCAGCCGCGATCCCACCGTTCGAGCCAGATGTCGCCTAACTCGTGGCGAATCTCGACGAGATGGCGGTCAAAGAAGGTATGAAGGGCGGCGTTGCGGCGCGGGTCTCGGTGTTCCAGGTGCAGGCCAATCTCGACCACGTTGTATTTGCGCTGGGGCCACACCTCGTAATGAAAGGCGGGGTCGCCGTACCAGAACTGGACCAGAGAGAAGCGGGCGCGGTGCTTGAAGCCGCGCCACTCCTCCGGCAGGTGCTCGCGGACGCGCTGAGGGAGCAGGGAGCGAAATTCAGAGTTATTCATGCGAGAAGAACGATGCAAGCGACAGCGCCAGGAAGCGCTCCTGACGCCCGCGTTATCAACTAGGGCCGGAAGACGAGAAGGAGAAGGGCAGATACTGGTAATGAAGGGGCGCGAACCGGAAGACGAACACGCCACCCTGGTCATCAGCCAGATAAATCAGACCATCGTGGACGGTGATGTGCCGCGGCATACCCGGTGTGGAGAAAAAATCCACCGGACGTGGCTGCGATGGGTCCGAGACGTCATAGACACGCACCCCGCCTCTCCCGACTCCTCCGGTATAAACGAAGTCATCCCAATTGTTCTCCGCGACGAAGGCATAGCCGCCCCATGCGGCTATATCTACAGAGCGCTGGTCGCTTTCATTCGCGCGGTAGAACCCCACCTCGGTGGGATTGGTGGAATCCGATATATCTATGACCCACAATCCTGCTCGGAAAGCAGTCACATAGGCGTACGTGTCTGAAAGCGCAATACCCGGAACCCAATTGTATGGAAATGGGAACTCGAAGGAACCCACTGTCGTCGGATCATCCGGTTGAGAAACGTCAAAAATAGACAACTCTGGTCGTAAGGGACTATCGCTTGTTCTGGGAGTCCCGATGACATGGGCAGAGGAGTCCCGAACGGCAATATCGTCCATGTAATAGTCAGGGGACGCGACAAGGGTTGGAGAGGTTGGATCGGAAGCATCATATACGCTGAAGCCGCAAAGATCCGTATAGAGGTACGAGCCGATGACTGCTAACTTCCCCGCCCCACAACCCTGCATCTCGAACTCGGTCGCGTAGCCGCCCATGTAGGAAGGATGCGAAGGGTCTTGAATATCCGTAATCGCCAGAAACGCCGATGACTCACCTGAATGCCCGGTAACCACGAATTCCGTGCCAATCAAATATGCCCGCTGGCCGGACAATGCGA
>DASVVH010000668.1:0-2960 GCA_036386615.1 Ardenticatenaceae bacterium | reverse complement strand
GAATAGAACTGAAGCTGGACGAGGCGCGCGACACCATCAAGAACCTTCACGCGGTCTGGAAGCGTCCCATCTACGTCGAGACCATCATTGACGACACGCCGCGCCTCCTCTCCTTTGATGGTCGGGAGCATGCTACCAAGCGGATACGGTGAGCGTTATTCTTCTTGAGTAACGGGAAGGTGAACACGATGGCTGACCACGAGTTGCTGAAAAAATTGCAGCACGCCCCGGACGAGGCCGCCCGCCATGACGGGTGGACGCTCGAAGCCGACAGTGCCCAAGTGAACCCCATCGGCATCAGCACCGACAGGCTGCGCCTGCGCCGCGATACCCCCTCTGAGGGCGAACCCGCCACCCTTGCCCGCAAGTTGGCTAAACGCGCCACCTACCTTCTGGAGCCACTCGCCCCTATCGAGAGCGACGCCGAGAAGGCCCTCGTCCGCAGCCGCCAGCCGTCCCAGCAGGGCGAGGGGCGCGACTACTATGAGATGTGGCTCACCCCCGACGACCTTTCGATTGAACGCTACCGGGGCCATGACGAGCAGCCACGCGAGTCCCGCCCCGTCAATCTCACCTGGGAGCAGGCCGAGCGCCTCGTCCGCGACGTGGATGCCGTTTACGACAATCCTGCTCCGGGCGACGAGTAGGATACCCTCTGATTAGATGGCAGGACAAAGGATGTCCACCCTTCCTGAACTGACCGAAACCGATGTGGCCCGTTGGGTCGGCTCGACCTCGTTAGGGCGCGCCTCATCCTATGTGGGCAGCGCCGTCTTCAACGCCCGCCGCGTGGGAAATGTCTTCAAAGCGGAGTGTCAAGGCACCATGCCCGCGCCCTATCGTGTCCAGGTGACCGTAGGAAAACGAGGTATCACGAGCGCCGATTGCTCCTGCCCCGTTGGTGACGGTGGGCGCTGCAAGCACGTCGCCGCCCTGCTCCTCACCTGGCTCGACGACCCTGAAGAGTTTGTGGAGGTCGCCGAACTGGAGACTGTCCTGGAGCAGCGCACGAAGGAGGAGTTGATAGCCCTCGTTCGCATGATGATTGCGCGCCACCCCGATTTGGAAACTATACTTGACCTTCCAACGCCCGGCAGCGCAAGCGCAGAACCCGTAGACCCCAACTTCATCAGTCGTCAGGTTCGCAAGATTATCAAGGGCCACAACTACGGCGACTATGGCTCCGCCTACGCGGCCTCCCAGGAGCTTGAAGAACTGCTCCGGCTGGGCAACGTCTACGCGGAGGATGAAGACGCCAATAATGCGGCAACTATCTACGAGACCCTTGCCCATGAGATTCTTGACAACTACGATGAGGTCTATGACCACGACGGCGAAGTTATCTCTGTCGTCAATAGTTGTGTCACAGGTCTTGGTGACGCATTGGACACCATCAAAGACCCTGCCCGCCGCCAGGAAATCTTTCGCACTCTTTACGACATCTATCTTTGGGACATCAACTACGGCGGTATCGGCGTCGGGGACGAAGCGCCTGACTACATCCTCGCCCAGGCGACAGCCGAAGAAAAGCAACTCGTCGCGGGCTGGGTACGTGCCGCCAAACCCAAAGGTGGACCGTACAGCCACTGGAAAACCGAGGCTCTTGGTGGCTTCCTGCTCGACCTTGAAGCTGAGAGCCTTGACGACGAAGCTTTCCTTCGCATCTGTTGGGAAACGGGCCGCCATGACGACCTCGTGACGCGCCTCCTCGAATTGGGCCGCCTGGGCGAGGCTGAGGAGGCGGCTCGTCAGGTCGAGGACTACCGCCTCATCAACATCGCCGAAATCTTCATCGCGCACAATCATGAAGAGACAGCCGAGAGACTTATCCGCAGGCGGCTGAGTACCACCGAGAAGACCGCCTTTAGCGGCAATTTCATTGAGTGGCTAAAGGCACGCGCTGAAAAACGGAGTGATTGGACGGAGGCATTGGCTCTGGCGCAACAACTCTTCTGGAACAACCCGATTCTGCCCGGATACGAAGAGGTTAGAAGAGTGGCGGAAAAGGTGAGCATGTGGGAGAGCCTGCGGCCAGACCTCATCAAGCGGCTGACCCACAAGAACAACCTCTCCATGCTGACCGAAATCCACGTTACGGACCACGAAGTAGATGCCGCGCTGGAAACGCTGGACAAACTGAAGAGCCGTAAAGGGGCCTATGCCTACATGTACGATACCCTCTCGATTAACGTGGCCCGCGTCGCCGAGCAGACCCGCCCCCGTGACGCCATCCGCCTCTACATGGAGCAGGTCGAACCACTAATTGACGCGCGAGGGCGCGAGAACTACAAGATTGCCGCGGGTTATCTTGCCCGCGTCCGCAAGCTCTACAAGCAGCTTGGCGAGGTGCCGGAGTGGGACGCGCTCATTGCCGACCTGCGCGAGAAGAACCGCACCCTCCGCGCCCTCAAAGAAGAACTCAATCGCCTGAGTCTATAGGTATTGCCATTCATACAGAAGCATTGGAAGTGAGATGGTGTAACGCTCCTGCGGTTGCCTTCGCAAAATACCCTAGAGGTCATCTATGCTTCAGAGCGTGCAGAGCTTCATCGAATACTTTGAGGGTGTCCGCCGCCGTACCCTTCGTTACGTCCGAGTCATTCCGGCGGATAGCGTGGAATGGATGCCAAAAGAGGGCGAATTTACCTGCGGGGAGATTGTGCGCCATATCGCGGCGGCAGAGGAGATGTTCGTGGGCGTGGTCATTGAGGGAAGGTGGAGGTATCCGGGGCACGACGCGGCACCGCACAGTAGCCTGGATGTGACACTCGCCCGCCTGGATACGTGCCACGCGCAGGCGATGGCTCGTCTGAGCGAACTTCCCGATGAGGCGTTGTATCAACCCCGCCCAACGCTCAACGGGCCACCCGTAAAGGCGAGGCGGTTACTCATGGTGATGGTCGAGCACGAGGTCCACCACCGCAGCCAGCTAGCTGTCTACCTCGCTCTGCTCGGCGTGG
>DASVVH010000667.1:0-3010 GCA_036386615.1 Ardenticatenaceae bacterium | reverse complement strand
GCTGTCCATCATATAGGGCGAGGGCATGACGAGAAGGGTGGTGCCGCCCGCATCCACAAAGTTGATGGAGTTGTCGGGCTGTAGGACTGCCGTGACGCCTTGCAGGGTGAGGTCGAATGTGAAGCGGGCTGGCGCGGTGGGTACCGCCTTGAGGAAGATGTCTTCCTTCACCAGTTCGTTGTCAACCGTATAGCGCAGGTCCACATCGCGGTAGGCATTGGTGTAGGTAATCTGGGCACCATTAGCGACGACATCGCGCGGGGCCGCGCCGCGTGGGGCCATACTGACGACCGCGCCTCCCGTTTCAAACTGGAGGGTTGGACGGCCTGCTCCAATTCCTTCTGGTTTGCCGAAGCGGGCACGGACGTTACCTGCCATGTTCTCGTAGGCGAAGTCACCGGCTGCATCGCCTGCTTGAACGGGGCGCAGGGTGTTGTCAAACTCTCGCCACGCTCCTGCACTGGAATCATACCAGTGCATGGGGCGCTGGGAGAAGGTGGCAGTGTGCGTACCATCAGGGTTCCGCTCGACCCGAGAGAAGGCGCTCCGCTCAACTACGTCGGCGTACACCACTTCGGCGGGGGGGGAAGAGAACTCGTCTTCCAGATTTTCAACAGGTGGCTCGTCAGCGGGTCCGGGGGGAAGGGGTGGCTCTTGAAGTTCAGGGGCACCTGCATGGGCTATGGGCGGGGTCATCGCGGCGATCACCGGAGCACGGAAGGGGAGGAGGGTGCTCGTGCTGAGGACGCCGAGAATGATGAGAACTGTACAAATCTTGTACAGCAGCAACTGTCTTGAACTGCGGAAGCCGTGATTGCGTTTCATCGTACATTGTCTCCTGGAGGGATTGGGCAGATGATGTGTGATTGAGACACAGGTCCAAGGGTCTATTTATACAAGCTATAGAAAGGGACAGACTTGACGACCTTTCGATATTCAGTTGTTATTCGGTTTTGGCTTCAATGAGTCGGGCGAGGAGACTCCCTTCTGTTGGGCAATGGGAACAGCGACGAGGAGGAAGGACAGCAAAAAGGCAACAGCCGAACGCTGTTGCCTTCTTTGCCGTCAGGATAAGGTCGTGAGAGGGCCGTCTTTGACGGGGCGCTGTTACTCAGCCCAGCACCCCACGGCAAGACGAGACTCGCTAACGAATGGATAGGAGAAGGGGTGTACGACTGTTCCCGAAGAGGGAGGAGGAGAGCACAAGGCATAACAAAACTTTCCAGGGTCAAGGGATACTTGACCAATGGCATAGCTTTCTAGAGGCGGCTGGAGTGCTATATAGGGGCAATGCCCACACAGCCAGCAGCAATATAGAGCAAGGGATATAGCCTGACGGCTATGACGACCCCTTGCAGGAAAGGAAAGACAAGAATACCCTGGCAGAGAGGAACGGAAATCCCCACCAAGTTGCTTGATAACAAGCTGTTGTAGCCCTATTTCTAGGACCACCAGAAAAGACGAGTAATAGAATAAGCGTTTTTGCCGCGATTGTCAACCCCCGATTTTCACCTACCTCGCAGACGCCGCTGCCAGCTACGAGGTGGGCAACTACCTGGATTCGCTGGTAGGTTATGACAAGGTTGACGGGGCCACCAACAGCTACATCACGCGCGGCTACCTCCGGGTGGAGCGCATCTGGAGCGTCCCCTATAGTTGGCCCATCCCGCCGGACGTTCAACGCTCGCGGGAGCGCATTGACGAGGTGATCAACGAGCGCCTCACCATCGCTGAAGCGGAGCGATTCGTTCAGGCGAACATCGGCAGGTCCAATGCCTACCTGGGTCTCATCTATCTTCGTCTCGGCGAGCTATACGAGGAAGATGGCGACATGGGGTCGGCGCGAGAAGTCTATGCGGAGGTGGCACAACTCTATAGTAGCCAGGAACCCGCCCTCGCCGCCCGCGCCAGCGCCCACCTCGAACGGCTGGAGAGCGAGGAGTAGCGGCCCGGCGCGCGGCTCTCATCACGGCTCTCACGACTGGTCTCGCGTTGTCCTACTCATCATAATGGAGGTTTCAATGAAATCGGCCACGCGGTACATCGGATTGGTAGTTGTGCTCCTCTTGGGACTGGTATCCGTCTCGTCCCTGTACGCCCAGGAGCCAGCGACCTCCAGAGCCACGCTGGAGCGAACGGCGCTCGATACCTGGCAGAGCTTCGTCGCCATGACGTACTCGGATACGGGCCTTACTGCCGACAACCTCACCTGGAACGACGGTGGCGAGGAGCAGTTGAGCGGCTACACCTCGCCCACGAACATCGGCTCGTATATGTGGAGCGCCATCGTTGCGCGCGACCTGAACGTCATCAGTTCCGCCGAGGCAACGGAGCGCATCAGCCAGACGCTAGCGACGGTCGCCGGGCTGGAACGCTCCGAAATGGGCGGCATGTTCTACAACTGGTACGACCCGGAGACGGGCGAGAAGTTGACCACCTGGCCTGTAGACGGCGGCACGGTCTACCCCTTCCTCTCCAGCGTGGATAACGGCTGGCTCGCCACCGCGCTGATGGTCGTGCGGGCGGCAGTGCCGGAGCTAGCCGACGAGGCCAACGCGATTCTGGACGACATGAACTTCGCCTGCTACTACGACCCCGCCGCCGGGCTGATACGCGGCGGCTTCTGGGACACCGACCCACCTCCCGGCGGCTGGCCCGTAGACAATTACTGCGGCGAGGGAGAGGACGTTTACTACACCGGGCACCACTATGGCACGCTGAACACCGAGCCGCGCATCGCTAGCTACATCAGCCTCGCGGGCGTTGGAGGCAGCGATACCATCTCGCCCACGCACTACTACAAGATGTGGCGAACCCTCCCCGCGACCTGTGACTGGAACTGGCACGAGATGCGGCCCGAAGGAGAGGTCGTGAGCTACACCGTCGGCACTGAGGTGGTGCCGGTCTTCGAGGGCACCTACGAGTACCGGGGCATTGACATCGTTCCAAGCTGGGGCGGCAGCATGTTCGAGGCGCTGATGGTGCCGCTCTTCGTGCCGGAGGAAGATTG
>DASVVH010000666.1:0-7509 GCA_036386615.1 Ardenticatenaceae bacterium | reverse complement strand
TCGTCGCGGCGCTCGTGCTGCTGGCGGCGATGCTGCGCCCCGGCTCCATGCTCGCCCAGGAACCGGACGCCCCGGCGTTCGACGCGCGGTTTGACCTCACCGGAAACTCTATCGTCAACGTGTCGGATGCCCTTGACGTGGTTGGAGCCTGGACGGACGCGCACGAGGCGGGCCGCTGCATCGCCCCTGAACTGGCGCGCTACGACCTGGACAGCAGTGGCTGTCTGGACGTTGCGGACGCGCAGGTGGTGCTCAACCAGTGGGGGGCTTCCGACCTTCCGGCGATGGAAGGGCGCGAGCTTGCAGGCGGCCCCGCTCTCTTCATCGTCAATTCTTCCGGCGACGACCATGACCAGAACCCCGGCGACGGGCTGTGCCAGTCGTGGGTCAATACCTGCACGCTGCGCGCCGCCATTCAGGAGGCCAACATCCGCCCCGGCCACGAGACCATCCGCTTCAACGTTCGCAACTTCAACGGCACCTGCCCCAGCTTCGTCGTCATCGAGCCGGAGGAGAGTTTCGTCATTGACGATGTGCATCGGGATGGACTGACGATTGACGGGTACAGCCAGTGCGGTGCCCTCCCGAACACGCTGGCAGTGGGCGGCAACGCGCAGATAAAGATAGCGATACGGGGCAGCGGCCTCGACTTCAGCGACGCCTTCAAAGTAGACACCCCGCACAACCTCGTGCGCGGGCTAGCCATCTACGGCTTCCAGCGCCAGATGCGCTTTCACGGTCCCGCCTCCTACAACCGGATTCAGGGCAACTTCTTCGGCACCAACGCGGCCAACACCTACTCAATTTCACCCAGGAGCCAGTGGTACGGGCTGAACCTGCGCTACGGCCCCTCCTACAACGTCTTCGGCTGTGGCTCCTTTGACGAGAACGACGAGTACGTACCCTGCCAGACGCGGGCCGAGTACAACGCCGCGCGCAATTTGGTATCAGGGAACGGGAACGACGGCATCCTGCTCGAAGGCAACGCCAACTGGAACCGTTTCGTCGGCAACTTCATCGGCCTCAAGCAGGATGGTCGCACGGCGCTGGGCAACGGCAGCGACGGCTTTGATATCGGCACAGGCTCTCAGCACAACACGATTGGCGGCGTGAGGCCGGGCGAGAGGAACGTCATCAGCGCCAACGGGGGCGACGGCATCGAATCGGCGCACGAGCCAACCACCTACCATAACCAGATTGTCGGGAACTACATCGGCGTGGACGCGACGGGAATGAACAGGCTTTCCAACGGTGGCTGCGGCGTGACGCTGGAAGACCGGGTGAGCGGCACCCAACTCTACAATAACGTCATCGCGGGCAACGGGGCCTGTGGCGTGCGGCTCTACATGATGGTCGCGGGCACCCACATCCACGACAACTACATCGGCGTGGCAGCCGATGGCGTGACGCCGATGCCAAACGGCCAGAACCCCAATCACCGCTACGGGCGCTATGGCATCTGGATAATGGGCGGCAGCCAGCACAACGTGATTAACAACAACGTCATTGCCAACAACCCCAGGCACGGCATCGGCCTGAGCAACACGACAGACGGCGTGGGCAGCGGCTACGCGCAGACCTACTACAACACGATTAGCCGGAACAGCATCTACAACAACGGCGAACTCGGCATTCACCTGCTCTCCGCGAACTACGATACGGAGGGCGACCGCGCCAACGAGGGGCTTCCCCCGCCAACCATCACCAGCGCCTCGACGAGCAGCGTGGCGGGGACCGCCTGCTCCCGCTGCCGTGTGGAGCTTTTCATCGCCGACAAAACGGTGCCAGACGACCCAAGCGGCGACAACTACGGCGAGGGTCGCACCTTCGTCGGTTCCGGGCAGGCGAGCATAACGGGCAGCTTCGTAGTGCCTGTGAATGGTGTCCAGCGCGGGCAACTCGTCACCGCGACAGCTACCGATGGCGAGGGCAACACGTCCGAATTTGGCCGCAACGTGGAGGTCACAAGCGGGGATACCCAGCCTACCTGGACGCCAACCGCTACCCCAACGCGCACGCGCACGCCTACCCTTACACCCACTCGAACCATCACTACGACCCCCACGCGAACCACCACGCCAACGCGAACGCTGACGCCGACGCGAACGCTGACGCCATCACAGACGCCGACGGGCACGCTCACCCCTGCCACCGCGACACCAACGCCGACACCGACGGCCAGCGCCACCGTCTCACAAACCGCGACCCCAATCGTTTCCGCCTCGCCAACCGGGACGCTGACCGCCACCCCAACGGCTACGGTGACAGGCACGCCCCTGCCACCCGGAAGCTACACGGCGGAGATTCCTATTCGGCAGTGGGCGGACGACGCCGAGGAGGCCCGCGTGAATGGGCAAATCACCCGCAGGGACGGCGAGCTGAACATGCCCGACGACCCCGAATGGCAGGGGCCGCAAATCGTCGCCCTCCGCTTCCAGGGCCTCCCTCTGCCGCCCGGCTCCATCATCACCAGCGCGAGCATCGAATTCACGACAGACCGTCCACAGTCCGAACCTACCCTGTTGCGCCTCCAGGCTCACGCGACGGACAACGCGCCCGCCGTCGAATGGGAGCGGTACAACATCTCCAGCCGTCCACGCTCGGCGGCCTTTGTTTCGTGGTCCTACGTCCCCGCGTGGACCTCGCGGGGCGAGGCTCACCACACGCCCGACCTCTCCGCCATCGTGCAGGAGATTGTCAATCGCCCGGATTGGCAGGAAGGCAACGCCCTGATGTTCCTCGTCACGGGCAGCGGGCAGCGCGTCGCCGTCGCCTATGATAAAAGTCCCGCGCGCGCTCCCGTGCTACACATCGAGTACACCTCCACCATCCCGCCAAGCGGTGAGCCAGTGCCACTCTCGGAGATTCCCGTAGACGAGCCGCACTTCCTGCCCCTCATCAGCCGCTAGCGGCAGAGCCACCCTCTATAGCCATCCGAGAGGCAGCATTGCGATGACAATGCTGCCTCTTCTTTTGACCCAACCCTCCGACAACCTGCTGGTGAGCCGGACTATGAACGGTATATCCTGGCCTGGTTAGGGCATTAACTAATTGTTGACATCTATCTGCTATGTTGATATGCTTACCCTGAGTCTGTTTCAGGGGAGACGCTAACGGGTCACTGAAGGGTATCGCGGAGGGCACACGAAGATGGAGATGCAAACGCGTCTGATTATGGTCGAGGGCGTACCCTTCACCGGAAAATCAACTCTCTCGGAGTTCGTTGCCCAGCAACTCCGTCTGAATGGCACTGAGGCGCACTGGGTTTCCGAAGGAATGTTGTTTCAGCGCCACTTTCCGCATGTAATTGCGAGCTTCGACCAGCAGCAGCCTGTCTCGGAAGCGCAGTTATGGGAGGACTGGAACGCCTTTGTGCAGGCAATCATGGCCGCGCCCGCTCCCTTTGTAGTAGACAGCGCCCTGTCGTATACCCTCGTCTACCCGCTTCTGGCCGAGGATCGCCCAACCGAAGAAATCTTTGCCTTTTGCAACCGCGTTGCCGATTTGTGCGCGCCGCTACAGCCCCGCGTCATCCATCTGACGGGTGACGTTGACTACCTCGTGCGGGCAAGCATCGCTGAACGCGGCAAGGCGTGGGAAGAGCAGCTCGTCCGGCAGTCCGAGGCCGCCCCCTACCAACAGGCGCGGGGCCGTACCGGGGTGGAGGGCGCGATTGGCCTTGATGGCGACGCGCAAGCGCTCACGGGTAGAGTCCTGGAGAGAGGCTGGCAGGCTCTCACGCTGAACGTGACGCCTGCGGACCGCCCCGCCAACCAGCGAGATATTCTGGACTTTTTAGGCATCGACGAAGTCCCATTCGAGCATCCAACGTTCGCGCAGAGCGTGCTGCAATCGTACACGGGAAGCTATGCAACGGACGACCCCGAAGCACAGTTGAAGCTGCTCTTCGTCCGGTTTGAGGGTGAGGGTCTTGCCCTGCATGGACCCGACTCGCGGTACGGTGCCCTCATACCACTCTCCGAGACGCGCTTCCACCTCAGGGCATCGCCGCTCGACTTCGAGTTCGTGGTCGAGGAGGGCTTGGCGTGCCGCCTGTTGCTGTTCACCTCTGACGGAAAGACGCGCGTCTATCTCCGCGTTTGATGATGCGAGGAACGCGGCCTATGCTGTGTAGCGCTTACTTGTACCGGACAAACCTTTCCACGCGCGTGAGTGCCACATAGGGGCTGAATCTCGAACTAGAGAGCGGAAGCACAGGTATCTATGACCAAACAGATGACAATGGCCGAGGCAATCGAGCGCTTCGTGCCCGACGGGAGCAGCGTCGTCATGGGCACCTGCCTGGAAGCGCTGATTCCCTTCGCCGCGGGCCACGAACTCATCCGGCAGGAGCGGCGCGCCCTCACCCTCGTCGGGCCAATTTCCGACATCCTCTTCGACCAACTCATCGGTGCGGGCTGCGTCGAGCGCGTGATGGCGGCGTGGGTCGGCAACGTGAGCGCGGGGCTGGCTCACTGCTTCCGCCGCGCCGTCGAGCAGGGCATCCCGCGCCCAATCGAGGTGCGGGACCACAGCAACTTCAGCATCGCCCTCGCGCTCATGGCGGGGGGCCTCGGCGCGCCCTTCATTCCCACCCTCTCGCTGCTTGGCTCCGATTTGCCGCACACCAACCCCGACCTGATAGAGAGCGTGAACCCCCTCAACGAGCGCGGCGACCCCATCATCCTCGTGCGGGCGCTCCAGCCCGACGTAGCCATCCTGCACGTTCAGCGCGCCGACGCGCGGGGCCACGCGCAGATGTGGGGGCACCTCGGCATCACTGTCGAGGCGGCGCTGGCCTCCAAAGCCATCATCATCGTGGCGGAGGAGATTCTGCCGACGGAGGCGATTCTCAGTGACCCGAACCGCGTCATCGCCCCCGCGCACAAGGTCGTCGCGGTGGTGCATGAGCCGGGCGGCGCGCATCCCTCGCCCGCGCAGGGCTACTACAACCGCGACCACGACTTCTTCCACGACTACCACCAGCGCACCCGCACAGTAGAAGGCTACGAGGAGTGGCTGGAGGATTGGGTGATGGACATGCCGGGCCGCGAAGCCTACCTCGAACGGCTGGGCCGCGAACGGTGGCAGGCGCTACGAGCCATGCACCCCGCGCCCTCGCTCCCTGCCGACTACGGGTTCTAAGGGAACCACACCACTCCACAGTCATATATTCCTGCGGACCTTCTATGATTTAATACCAGTTGAACCTAGAGGTGGCACAAAATGGGCGGTCAGAGGAGACATGAACTCCCCTTTGGGGAGTGGCGAAACTCGTAGCTGAGGGTGGAGCGGAGCGCAACCCTCGGCGGCACCCAACCAATTTGCGCCACTTTCACAATGAATTGGTATACGACGGAGGCCCGACCTTGCAAGGTCGGGCCTCCGTCGTATTGGCGCGTACTAGGGGATGCTAGGAGCACCCATGATTGTTGATGGATTGGGCGAGGTTCTTCGCCTGGACAAAGTCGTTGTGAGTGGAGGTCGGGTTGAAGATGATGGCCTCGATTTGGTAGATGGTCTGGCTGAAGCTCTTTCCACTCGCCAGCCGGGTGTTCCAGCCAATGCCACCCTTGGCGAAGTTGAGCCACGCGGCCAGCAACTCTTGCGTGGCTTTGCCCTTCATGTTGGAGGGATGCGGGTCGCCCACGTCGGCCCCGCTCGGCTGTAGGATGGCCTGCGCCTGCGCGATGGTGCCCGCCGGAGCCATCTCGGAGAAGACGCCGGAGGCAAAGGTGGTGATGTCGAGGTAGGCGAGGAGGGTAGCCTGGGGATAGAGACTATTCCCCTTGCCACTGAACTGCTGCCGCCACGTCCCGTGACTCGCGGTGCAGGAACCGCTGTCCGTGACGAGCTTCATCAGGCTCTCGCTATCAGTGCCGCCGTCGTCGTCCCTGACGCTCACGGCGACAGTGAAGACGCCCGCGCGCGGGAAGGTGACGGTAGCCGTGTCGGTGACGGAGAATGGGAAGGTGCCGCCCGGACTTGGCAATGGATCGGGACTGGTGCCGTTGTTGTAGTAGGTGGTGCGGTCCGTCGCCGTGTGGGGCAGGAAAGTCCAGTCGAAGCGCAGGTCATCGGAGCCTGCGTCCGAGGCGGTGGCGCTGTGCGTCTGCGGGACGTACCTGCGCCCCAGGAAGGCGAGGCCACCCGCCGTCGAGACCGCCCCCGTCTTATCGAGCGTAAGCACGGGGTTGACGTTGTTGACCGTCACGACGATGGTGTCGCACGTCTTTGCTCCATCGTCGTCGGTGACGCAGACGTTGACCGTGTAGGTGCCATTGTCGCCGTAGATGTGCGAGCCGGAGACGGTGCCGTTCGCGCCCGCCGTCGAACCGGGCGGGCCGAAGGGCGACTCGGTGACAGTGGCGTTAACCTGCGTACCGTCGCCCCAGTTGATGGTGGCGGTGTGAGTGTCCAGCGTGCCCTTGTCGTTGAAGCGAGCAAGCGCGAGCGTGGAGGTGTCGCCCTCGTTGAGGGTCTGGTCCGGCCCGGCATTGACGGTGGGCGCGACGTTCCTGACCGTGATAACGACCGTATCACAGGCCCTGCCACCATCGTCATCGGTGGCGCAGAATTCCACCGAGTAGCTGCCATTGTCAGCGTAGACGTGGCTGCCCGCAATCTTACCCGTCATGCCGGAGGTGCTTCCGGGCGGGCCGAAGGGTGTTTCGGTGACGGTACCCGCTTCCGTCGCGGTGCCATCGCCCCAGTTGATAGTGGCGGTGTGCGTGTCCAGCGTGCCCTTATCCGTGATAACGACATTGGTGAAGCGAATCAACTGCCCCTCGTTGGCCGCGAAGTCACCGCCGCCAAAGACGCGGGGAGCAACGTTATTGATGGTCATCAGGACCGTATCACAAGTCTTGGCCCCATCGTCGTCGGTGACGCAGAATTCGACCGTGTAGGTGCCGTTGTCGGCGTAGACGTGGCTGCCCGCGACCCTGCCAGTGGCCCCGGAGACGGAGCCGGGCGGGCCGAAGGGCGTCTCGGTGACGGTGCCTGCTTCGGTCGCGGTGCCATCGCCCCAGTTGATAGTAGCGGTGTGCGTGTCGAGCGTGCCCTTGTCAGTAAAGCCGACGTTCGGGAAGCTAACCAACTGCCCCTCGCTGGCCGCTCGATCAGCGCCCCCATAGACTCGCGGGGCCGCGTTGTTCGCGGTGACGTTGAGCGTGTCACAGGCGGTGGCCGCGTCATCATCGGTCACACAGACTTGGACGGTGTAGGTGCCATTATCGGCGTAGACGTGGCTGCCCGCGACGGAGCCGTTGGCCCCCGCTGTCGAGCCGGGCGGGCCGAAGGGTGTCTCGGTGACGGTGCCCGCTTCGGTAGCGGTGCCGTCACCCCAGTTGATCGTGGAGGTATGGGTGTCTCGCGTGCCCTTATCGTTGAAGGTGGCGGGCGCGAGGCGGACCAAGATGCCCTCGCTCGTCGTCCTGTTGGCTCCGGCCTCCACCGTCGGCGCGACGTTGCTGACTGTCACCTGGGCGGTGTCGGTGTCGCTGAGGG
>DASVVH010000665.1:0-8498 GCA_036386615.1 Ardenticatenaceae bacterium | reverse complement strand
ATACGCCGGGCGATTTGCTGCCCCAGTACTCCGACGAGTTCAACGGCTCGTTGGGCGGGCAGTGGAGTTGGATACGCGAGCCGATGTCGGATACCTACGGCGTCGTGAGCGATACCTTCCGGTTCCACACGCAAGGGGCTGACCTGCACGAAGATCAGAACAGCGCCTCGGTGCTTGTCGAGCCAGTTCCGGCAGACATGGACTACATGGTGGAGACGCGGGTCCGGCTGACCGTGCCGCCGGGCGGCTGCTGCTTCAACTACACACAGGCTGGCCTCGTCATCTACCGGGACGATGACAACTTCGTCAAGCTGGTGCATTTCTCCCTCTGGGAGACGCGCCAGACGGAGTTCGCCAAGGAGTGGTTCCCGGTGCCTGAAGGCTATCCGCGCTACGGCAACACCATCGTCGGCCCGCCCGGCGAGTGGACGCTGCTGCGAATCGTCAAGGAGACCGACGAGAACACTGGCGAGGAGCACTACACGGCGTACACGCGCATGGACGAGGAGGGCGCGCAGTGGGTGCGTGGCGGAACCTGGACGCACGACCTTGAGGCAGGACCGGACCCTGTAGCACAGGGTGACGGCGGTGGTCCGCTCATCGGGCTGGTCTCGATGGCGAACCCCGACTGGGAGGCGTACTTCGACTACGTGCGCGTCTACACGCTGGAGGCAACACCCACCGCCGTCACAGTGAACACGCTCTCGGCGCAGCAGACGGGTGTTCAGTTGTGGGCGCTCCTCGCGGGGAGCATCGTTGCCCTCGTGGCAGGTTTCGTGATTCGCCGCCGCACCCGTTAATAACCGTTTCTCACTGCTGGCTGGTGGCGTGGCTCTCACGCCGCCAGCCAGCTTTTATCACTCCCACAACTCATCTATCGTTCCCATGTGGACTCCACAGACCGGACGCTATCCATACACCATGACTCTCTCCCCGACACGGACCACCACGACGACCTACGAAAACCCCGTCTATCACCAGGAACTGCCTGACCCATTCGTGCTGAAGTTCTGCGGCGAGTACTGGGCCTACGGCAGTGGCCTACAGGAGAATGGGCGGGCCTTCCCCATCGTCCGTTCCCGTGACCTCGTGCATTGGGAAGAAGCGGGCTATGCACTGGAAGCGCTGCCCGGCGATGCTGATTGCTACTGGGCACCCGAAGTGACCTACGACAACGGGCGCTTCTACCTCTACTACAGCGTCGGCGACGAAGAGTGGATGGAGATTCGCGTCGCCGTCGCGGAGCACCCCGGCGGGCCATTTGTGGACAGCGGGCACCGCCTGACCACCGAACCGTTCGCCATTGATGCCCACGTTTACCAGGACGACGATGGCACGCGCTACCTCTTCTACGCCATTGACTATCTTGAGCACACGCACGTCGGCACGGGCACGGCCCGCGACCAGATGCTGGGCCTGTTCACCCTGGCGGGCGAACCGCGCCCGGTGACGCGGGCGGCGCATGATTGGCAGGTGTACGACCCGAACCGCGCCGAGAAGGGCGGGGTGCGCTGGCACACCATCGAAGGCTCCTTTGTGCTGAAGCACAAGGGGCTGTATTACCAGATGTTTAGCGGCGGGAACTGGCAGAACGTAAGCTACGGCGTGAGCTACGCTATCAGTGACTCACTCGACAGGCCCGGCGAATGGTCGCAGGTGGCGGACGGTGAGCGGGTGCTGCCCATCCTGCGGACGATACCCGGCAAGGTGATTGGGCCGGGGCACAATTCCGTTGTGCGCGGGCCGGACAACCTGCAACTCTACTGCATGTACCATCGCTGGTCGGTAGCTGGCGAGATACGGCAGTTGGCGATTGACCCGCTCGATTGGGCGGGCGAACGGATGCTGGTACTGGGGCCGAGCACCGGCCTCCAGCCTGTGCCGTTGGCTCCGAGCTTCGCTGATTTCTTTGATGAAGAGCGCGAGGAGGAGCCAGGCGAAGCTTGGTGCTGCATCGGTGGCTCGTGGCGCACGCACGGCGGCGCGGCGCGGCAGGAGGCGACGACAGGCACCGCAGAGGCCCGCTACGATGTCGGCGCGCCCTCTTTCGTCGCGGAGGTGAGCCTACGCGCTCTGGAGGGTCGAAGCGACTCAGATAATCTTTCAGCTTTTGGAGCCGCGCTGCATGGCGAACGAGGCTCCCAGTTCCGCTTCATGCTCGTTCCCGAAAAAGAGGCGGCAGTCGTTTCGTGGCAGACTGACCAGGGCTGGCAAGGGGAGGAAATCGCGCTGCCCTCAGGCTTCAAGCCGACAGCCTATCACCTGCTGCGCGTGGAGACAGACGGCCTGCACGTTCGGCTCCGGCTGGACGAGGCGGCGGCACGCTGGGAGGGCTGGCTGGCGGAAGAGGTAAACAGTGTCACCCTTCGCACTGAGGAGATGGCGGCGGCGTTCGCCGGGTTCGCGGTCACGGTGGGCTGGCAGGATGATTTTATGGAACGGGACGCCAGCCTCGCGGGGCTGGGCTGGGCTGTCGCGGGGAGCGCGGAGGACTGGCGCATCGGGGAGCGGCAGTTGAGCTCCCTGGGCGAGGCCGAGGCGATTCTGGCGAAGGGGCCACTGCTTGCCTCGTATGAGATGGTGGCGAATGTCCGTCTGGACGAGGCCGCTATGTCGGGCAGTGCCTTCGGCTTCTGCCCGACAATCAGCGAGGATGGAAGCGGCCCGCTGCTAACGGTGCAGGAAGATGGAGCGGGCTACATGCTCCGCTGGCTGGACCGTTCCGGCGAGCGCCTTTTCCCGCTGCCGGAGCACTTTGATGGAGCCGAGTTCCAGCAGTTCCGCTTCCGCAAGGAGGGCGGGCACCTGAGCGCGCAGTGGGAGGAGCACCCCATCGCGGAGGGTGAAGTATCGCCGGAGCCGACGCGCGTCGGCCTCTACGCGCGCGGGGCGGGGGTGTCGTGGGATTTGATACGAGTGACGGAGATAGCAGAGCGGAAGGAACCATACCGATAGTATGACAATCGAATTAGGAACGACGCCGGAAGCGTTCATCTGGGCGACGGGCATCGAAGACACCTTCGTGCCGCAGACGAGGGCGGGGCACCGGGCGCTGGACGAGTACGAACTGATAGGACACTACGAGCACTGGCGCGAGGATTTGGCGCTGGCGGGGCAGGTGGGGGCGCAGGCGCTTCGCTGGGGCGTGCCCTGGTATCGGGTCGAGCCGTTGCCCGGCGAGTTCGACTGGAGTTGGACCGACGAGGTGATTCCCTACCTCGTCGAGGAGCTTGGCATCACGCCCATCGTGGACCTGATGCATTACGGCTGCCCCTTCTGGCTGCGCCGCGAGTTCGCCAGCACGGAGTACCCCCGTGCCGTCGCCAGCTACGCCGCCGCCTTCGCGCGGCGCTACAAGCATCTCGTTCGCTGGTACACGCCACTCAATGAGCCACTCATCAATTCGCTGATGTGCGGCAGGCGCGGCATCTGGCCGCCCTACCTGCGCGGCGACAGGGGCTACACTCGCGTCTCGCTGCAACTCGCCAAGGGGATAGTGGAGACGGTCAGGGCCATTCAGGAGGTGGACCCCAGCGCCATCATGGTCCACGTTGAGGCGACGGGATTGAGCCGCGCGGCGAGCCACGAATTAGAGAGCCTGTCCGAGGAGAGCCGCCTGCTCGGCTTCCTGAACTATGACCTGGTGACGGGAAGGATTGTGCCCGGCCACCCGCTCTTCCACTGGCTGCTGCGAAACGGGGCACTGCCTAACGAGTTGGAGAACATCGCCCGGCACCCCATCGGGCTGGATGTGCTCGGCCTGAACTTCTATCCCCAATGGTCCACGCACGAGTACTACGTCCACCCTGAAGGCAAGATTGCGCGCCGCGCGGTCGAGAAGGACGGAAGTGGCTTCGCCGAGATGGTCGAGAGCTTCTATCGCCGCTACGAAGCGCCCGTCCTCATCACCGAGACGAGCGCGCGTGGCGCGGAGAGCATCCGGTCAAGGTGGCTGGCGGAGTCGGTGGAGAGTGTCAAAGCACTCCGTAGCCGGGGCATTCCGGTTCACGGTTACACCTGGTTCCCCTTCTTCACCATGATAGACTGGCGCTACCGCCTGGGCCGCGCACCCGTCGAGAAATACCACCTGGAACTCGGCCTCTTCAAGTTAGGCGATGGCGCGCAGCGCTGGCAGGCGACACCCCTCGTCGAGCAGTTCCGCGATTATGTCAACGACCCTGCCGGAGCAATCGGCTCCCTGGCAGGGCCGGACACCCAAGCCCCTGTTAGCTGAATCCATACCACGTTACACATAGTCATGGAAACCCCTCATGTCCTCACGCCCACGCCTCTCACTCGATGGACCCTGGCAGTTCTGGACGGATACCAGCGCGTCACTCTCGCCCGCCACTCTGGAGATGGAGCAGGCGGTCATCATCGCCGTGCCCGCGCCCATCCAGGCGCAGTTTGATGACCTTCACTTCTTCACCGGCGCGGCGTGGTACCGCCGCCATATCGAGATTCCGGCGGAGTGGCTGGAAGACGTGGTCATGCTTCATTTCGGCGCGGTGGATTACTTCGCCGATGTGTGGATTAACGACGCTCACGTCGGCAGGCACGAGGGAGACTATCTGCCGTTCGAGTTCGACATTACCGACGCGCTGCATGCGGGGGAGAACACCGTCACGGTGCGAATAGACGACCCCGCCGCGCTCTTCGCTGAAATCCCGCACGGCAAGCAGGGGTGGTACGGCCCTCTCAGTGGCATCTGGCAGTCGGTCTGGGTGGAGCGCCGCGCACCGCTTCACACGCGGGCGATGCATCTGCTGCCGAACCTGCAAACGGGCTGTGTGGCGGCGCGCCTTGCCTTCTCCACACCTGCCGGGGAGCGCCACCGCGCGCGGGTCGTGATTACCGACGGAGACGGGCAGCAGGTCACGGCGGAAGAGCTATCCATTTCGCCCGGCGCGGAGAGCGCGGAGGTGACACTGGCGGTGGCGAACCCTCGGCCCTGGTCGCCCGACGCGCCCAACCTCTACACGGCGGAAGTGACCCTGCTACGCGACGAGGAGGTGAGCGACAGCTTCAGTGACCAGTTCGGCTTCCGCACCATCGAGGCGCGGGACGGGCGGCTCTACCTGAACGGGGAAGTGCTCTTCCTGCGCGGCGCGCTGGACCAGGATTATTACCCCGACACCATCTGCACGCCACCCTCCATCGAGTTCCTGGAAGACCAGCTTCTGAAGGCCAAAGCGTTGGGGCTGAACTGCCTGCGCTGCCACATCAAGGTCGCGGACCCGCGCTACTACGAGGTCGCTGACCGCCTGGGCATGCTCGTCTGGACGGAGTTACCGAACTGGAGCGTCACCACCGAGGACTCGGCCCGGCGTGGTAAAGAGACACTGGAAGGCGTCGTCGCGCGCGACTGGAACCACCCCTCGATTATCATCTGGACCATCATCAACGAGGGCTGGGGCATGAACCTGATGAACGACCACACGCACCGCGCGTGGCTGAAGGGGATGTACCAGTGGATGAAGGCGCTCGACCCGACGCGGCTGGTCGTTGACAACACGCCCACCCTCGGCAGCTTCCACGTCCAGAGTGACCTCGAAGACTACCATTTCTACGAGAACATCCCCGACCATCGGGGCGGTTGGGACACCTTCGTCAACCGTTTCGCGGGCCGCTTCGCGTACACCTACAGCCCCTATGGGGATGCCGAGCGGACGGGGCAGGAGCCGCTGCTGGTCTCCGAATTCGGCAACTGGGGGCTGCCCGACGTTGACCTTCTGCTGGACGAGCAGGGCCGCGAACCCTGGTGGTTCGAGACGGGGATGGAGTGGGGCAACGGCATTATGTACCCGCACGCCATTCACCTGCGCTTCTACCGCTACCACCTGGATAAGGTCTTCGGGAGTTGGAAGGCGTTCATCGAGGCGACGCAGTGGCAGCAGTTCTACGCCCTCAAATATGAAATCGAGAGGATGCGGCGGCACCCGCAGATTATCGGGTACGTTATCACGGAGTTGACGGACGCGCATTGGGAGTGCAACGGCCTTCTGGACATGCGCCGGAACCCCAGAGTCTTCTACGACCAGTTCGCCTCCATCAACGCCGACACGGTGCTCATCCCGGAGTGGCAGCGCACCGCCTACTGGTCGGGCGACGCGGTACGCGTTGGCCTCGCCGCCGCGCACGCGGCGGGCACACCAATACAGAGCGCTTCGGTTCAATGGTCTCTTGAGGGCGACTCGGCGAACGGCAACTGCGCCGTGCCTGAACTCTCGGCGGGAACGGCGGCGGAGCTAGACCCCATCGGCTTCCATGCCCCGCAGGTGGCCGAACCAGCGCTCCGCAAGTTGAACATGGAGATGCACTCCACCGAGGGCGACAGGCTCGCGTCGAGCCACCTCTGGCTCTCCATCTACCCGAAACGCGAAGTCTCCATCAACCCCGAAGCCGCCATCTGGACGCCATACTCGGCCCTTCAGCACGCGCTGGCAGCGCTCGGCTACCCCGTCACCTCGAACCCACAGGAAGCGAAACTAATTGTCACCAGCGAGATGACCCACATGGGGGCCAACTTCATCCGGGAGGGGGGCCACCTGCTACTACTGGCTGACGGCGCGGACGCGTTGGGTGGCAAGAACTTTCTCGGCATCGAGTTAGCAGGACGGAACGGCACCATCTTGCAGGGTGACTGGGCCTCCTCGTTCGGGTGGGTGCGCCGCGAGGGGCCATTCGCGCGGCTGGCGGGCGGGCCACTGCTCGACCACAGCTTTGACGCCATCATTCCCAACTACGTGCTGCTCGGCTTTGGCCTGTACGACCTGGAGGCTCACGTTCCTTCGGGTCTCTTCGTCGGCTGGATTCACAAGGTAGCCGCGCTCATCGGGCGAAGGCGCTACGGCAAGGGGAAGATGGTCGCCACCACGTTCCGCCTCGCGGGGGCGAACCTGGGGGTGGACCCCACCGCCACGACGCTACTCGACGCGCTCATCGAGTACACGTTGACGGACTGATTCACGCTAGCGAACGGGGAGGCCGGAACGAGTAATGAACCGCCCGAAAGAGGTGGAGGAGGCAACTACCACCGCCTGAGGCCAGTATCGGCCAGTAACGGCCAGTACTGGCAAGCACAAAAGGCCAGTAGCAGTGACAGCTATATTAGTGGCAGTATAGCATCATCAATAGAACGTGCCACGCACCGCAGGCACGAGTGCTGGTATCACAAGCTTAGGAGTTACGCAGTTGAGGGCAGAGGTAATGACCAATGCCTGAAAACCGCCCAGCACTACCAGTTGAAAGGGAGCGCTCTACAGAGTCAGCGATGCGGAGCAACGGAGCGGGCACCGCCCAGAGGGCACCCGCCGCGCTCCCGGCTTGTTCCAACTGCCTAACTGTACGGATACATAAGGTTGGCATACAGGTTAGCCCAAGCACGAAGGGAGGGCGAAACGTGCTAACACTCTACGCTAGGCGTGTTGCTGGGTGGATCCTTCACTTCGTTCAGGATGACATGAATGTAGCTAGACCTTACTTGATGTACCAGTGTGTGTTAACCTCGTGAAACAGTACACCTAACTCCTAAAGCTGTTCATTCCGCATTCAGGTGCCCCCTGAGTAGTTCGCATCCCCCTAGTGTCCGCCGCCTCGCTTCGTGCCGAGCCTGCCGCGCACCTCCTCTAGTGGGAAGCGCTGCTCGTTCCGCGCCAGCTTCGCGCGGATAGCCTCCGCCGGGTCAATACCTGACGCCTCCGCGAAACTCAGCGCGTAGATGAGCACGTCCGCCAACTCCTCGGCCACTGCCGCCCGCATGGCGGGGTCGCGCAGCCGCGCCTCGCCCTCCTCGGCGGAGAGCCACTGAAAATGCTCCATCAACTCCGCCGCCTCGATTGCCACTGACATGGCGAGGTTCTTCGGGCTGTGAAAGCGCCGCCACTCCCGCTCCTCCACGAAGCGGGCGACCTGTGCCTGCAATTCTGCCAGCGTTGGCTCATTCACATAAACATCCCTCTGCGTACTCGCTCGCAGTGCCTACTATTGGTGCGCCGCCGCTAGTCTCTATCAGCAAAATGCTCGAAGCGCCTGCAATCGCCTGTATGGGTGCATCATGCTGGGTGGATGCTTCACTCCGTTCAGCATGACAAGGGGAGGTGGTTCGCTTGCTGCCGCCTCCAATACCTACGTGACAGAGCCACTACATGATTTTACGGATAGACACTTAAGTCGTTAGCGGTCGTCGGTCGTCGGTCGTCGGTCGTCCTCTCCTACAGCTTCGTCAGAATGTCCGAGACCGTGATGATGCCCAGCAGTGGCTCCTTGGGCGAGCCTGTCTTCGTTACGAGAACCGCCGTGTTCGACTTCTGGACATGGCCCAGCACCTCCTCGTAGGGAGTGTCACGACGGATAAATTGTACCTTTTCCAGCGAATCCGCGCTCATCGCGTCCTTCACCCTCATGCCCCCGCGCCGCTCGCCGCTGCCCTGAGACGCCTGAAGCGCCACCAAATCGCGGTTCGTCAGCACACCGACCACCCGCCCATCCTTCAGCAC
>DASVVH010000664.1:0-5537 GCA_036386615.1 Ardenticatenaceae bacterium | reverse complement strand
GGGCGACCACACTCATCCCTCTGCTTCCTAGCCCGCTGGCGCGCTGACCAGCCCAACCACACAGCATCAACGAATGTGGGGTTGACGCGACAACACCCGTCGCCTTCCGCCGTTAGCGGTCGTCGGTCGTCGGTCGTCGGTCGTCAGTCGTCCTCTCCCCCCTCCGGCCTCGGATATATCCCGAAACAGCTACACGGCTTCGCCTCCTCCGCGTGGCCGGGGCGGTACGAGTGAGGGCAGTTCCGCGCATACGACCCCTGCCGCGCCGGGGCCGAATAATGAATGTGCCACCAGTTATCCTTGCCGCCCTTGTAGCCGCAGTTCAGCGCCATCGCCTGGAAATCGAAAGTCGTCCCCAGGTTCTCCGTCGGAATGTGCGCCAGAATCCCGCACCCATACCGCTCATCGAAGATGCAGGCGCGCGGCAACTGCTCCCCCCTGCCCGGCTTGAAACGGCGGCTAAACCACGACCAAATATCGTACATGTCTCTCCATCCTCCAGCCTCATCAGCCCGTCATTGTACCACAACCGCCATGAGGCCGCTCTGAGTAGCGCGGGGTGCGGCTCTCGGCTACTATTATCCACCATGAACGCGCGCGTCCGCCTCCACCGCATTGAAGCCGACCCCGTAACCCTCCACTTCTCACCCGGTTACGGCCAGCGCGCACGCGAGCTAGGCGAACTCGTCGCCGAGGCACACCACTTCCTCGAAGCATGGCTGGGTGTCGAGGCGCGCACCACCCTCAGCGTCCTCCGTCAGGAGAACTGGCGCTACCTGCGCCGCGCTCCCTACGGCTACCTGCACAGCAGCCCGGAGCAGTCCACCATCTTCGCGCCCGCCCGCTACCCGCCGCGCCTCGTCGAGCGGACCCGCGCCCTCTACGATGCCGCCCCACCCCACCTCCAGCAGCGCCTGTGCAGCGACTCCGCCGACCTCCAGGCCCAGATAGACACCTTCTACCGCCTCGTCGTCGTCCACGAGCTAGGCCACCTCTTCATCCATCACCTGCAACTCGCCCTCGGCACCCACTGGCTCACCGAACTCATCGCTAACTTCCTCGCCACCGCCTTCTTCCAGGAGGCCCGCCCCGACCTCTCCACCTGCTGGCACGCCTGGGCCGACATCCAGGCCAGCCTCGACGTGCCGCATCGCTCCCTCGAAGCCTACGAGCAGCACTTTGACCGCCTCGACTTCACCAACGCCAACTTCTACCAGGGCCGCTTCAACCAGCAGGCCCTTCACCTCTGGCAGAGCGAGGGCCACGACCTCATCCCCGCCCTCGTCGCCCAGTTCTCCCTCCGCCACGACCCCGTCCTCGCCCGCTTCCAACGCGCCACCCCCCACTTCGACTGGCCTGACGGGACCACTTCCTGACGCGACACGCCTCCGATCCGTTCCTCATCCTTCCGTCCTCATCCTTCATCCTTCCTCGCGTGCCCCCAGATGATGAAGAGCGGGTCGCTGACGTAGGGTTCCGGCGAGTGGTCCTCTGCCTGAATCTCCTCGAACGCGCCGCTTGCCTGGAAGTAGCCCGCCACCAGTTGGATGTGCTGCTGGTCGTTACTCCCGTTCCAAACCGCCACCGCCTTCGTCGGGAAGCAGCGATTGGAGATGCTGACGATGAACGGCCCGCCGGGCCGCAGCACCCGCCCGACCTCATGGAAGACCTCAATAGGCCGCGTCAGGTACTGCACGCTGACCGTGCATAGCGCGGCGTCAAAGCTGTTGTCCTCGAAGGGGAGAGTGGGGTCGGCTTTCAGGTTGTGGAGGACGTGGCGGTCCAGTTGGGGGTTCTCGTCCATCTCCTCCGCGTTCATGCCGAGGCCGACGACGGAGAGCCGCTTCAGCTTTGGCAGGTGGGAGCGCCACGAACTCATCAGGTCCAGCACCTGCCAGCCGTCTTGCAGGTGGGCCGCGTAGAAGTCGCGCAGGGCGGCGATGGCATCATCGTCCAGGTGGACGACCTTGCGCGGGAGCTTGTAGAACTCTTCGTCGGCCCCCTCTTCCATTCGTTGGAACCACTGGCGGGGGAAGCGTTCGGTCTGCATGGCTATCTATCCTGTTGCTCTTTTGGTGGGGTGCTGGTGGGGGTTGGAGCACCCGGCGTGCCAGAGGAGCGGGGAATGGCAAAAGAACCCATATCCGATGCTCGGATATGGGTTCGGACGAGACTTTCTCGGCAATCTCCCCGTTAGGAGAAGATGCTGGGTGGATGCTTCACTTCGTTCAGCATGACACGGAGGGTGGTTCTGCTGGTTTAGCTCTGGCGGACGCCGAGAATACGGAGGAAGAGCTTGCTCATGGCGCGGAGGCAGCCCTGCGCGGGCGAGAGGCGCTCCATGCGGGACATGGCCTTGTTGTAGTTAATCAGGGAGTCGAGCCACGCGCCCCGCTTCATCTGCCACTGGGCGAGGAGGCGCAGGGTGTCCACCTCGTACTGGTCACTGCCCGCCTGGGCGAAGAGATCCGCCGCCTGGGAGAGCAGGGCCTCGGCCTCCTGGGCTTTGCCGCGCCGCCGCAGCAGGGTAGCCTGATTGCCGAGCACGGTGGCTCGTCCCGCCTCGTCGCCCGCCGCCTGGAAGAGGGTCTGCGCCTCACTGTAGGCAGTCCCCGCCTCGTCCAGCTTGCCCGCCGTTTGCAGGGTCACGCCCATGTCTCGGAGGGCGCTGGCCTCGGCGCGCTGGTCGCCGGACTGGCGCGCGGCCTCGCGGGCATCGCGGAAGGCGGTCAGTGCCGCCTCGTAGTCGCCCTGCTCGTAGGCACTCTGCCCCTGGTTTACCGTTACCTCGCTCATGCGAGCCACGCTCCTTATATCGCCTGTAGGACTGCCTGTTTCAGCGGCACGCGGATGGTCATGCACGTTCCCGCGCCGGGCGCGCTCTCGATTCGCCACTCGCCGTCGATGAGCGCGGCACGCTCGCGCATGTTAATCATACCCAGACTGCCGGAGGTTTCGTAGTTGGCCTGCATCTTCGACACGTCAAAGCCGAGGCCGTCGTCCTCGACGACGAAGAAGAGGTGCTCGCCGCTCTGGTGGGCGCGAATGGCAATCTCGGTGGCCTCGGCGTGCTTGCGGGCGTTGCCTACCGCCTCCTGTATGATAGCAAAGAGCGTGCGCGCGACGTTGCCGCTCAGTTCGGGGATGTCGGCGGGCAGGTCGAGCGTGACGCGGGCCAGCTTCTCGTCTTTGTTCAGCCGCTCGATGTAGGTGTGCAGCGCCGCGCCGAGGCCCTGCGTTTCGAGAACGACGGGGCGCAGCTCGAAGAGGAGGGTGCGCGATTCGCGCATGGCGCGGCTGTTCATCTCGGCGAGGTCGTCGAGTTCGGCGGCGACGAGGTCGGGGCGCTTCTCCATGAGCTTTCGCAGGTGCTCGATGGACATGCTCATGGCGGCGAGTATCTGCACGGTGCCGTCGTGGAGGTTGCGCGCCAACTCTTTGCGGACCTCTTCCTGGGCAGCGATGATGCGGTCGCGCTCCTCACGGAGGTTGCGGTAGAGGCGGGCGTTCTCGATGGCGACGGCGGCCTGACTCGCCAGGGTGAGGAGGAGGTCCACGTCGTCGTCGTGGAAAGGTTCGCCGCCCGTCTTGTTGAGCACCTGCAAGACGCCGATGACGACGCCCTTAATCTGCAAGGGCACGCAGAGGATGTTGCGTGTGAGGAAGCCGGTGCGGAGGTCGCCCTTGCGGCTGAAGCGTGGGTCGGAATCCGGGTCGTTGACGATGAGCGGCTGCGCGTTGCGAGTGACCCAGCCGCCGATGCCCTCGGTGACGGGGACGCGGAGGTGGCGGAGTTGGTCGCGCTCGATGCCGTGAGCGATTTCAAAGACCAGGTAGTCGGGATGCTGCGGGTCAATCATCATGAGCAGGCTGGCCTGCGCGTTCATCACGTCGGCGGCAAGCTGCATGGTGTCGCGGAGCAGTTGTTGCAGGTCGAGGGTGGAGGCGAGGGCCTGCCCAATCTCGTAGAGGAGGCCGAGCCGTTCGAGCCGCTGCTGGGTGTAGGTGAGGTCTTGCAGCAGGGTGGTCATGTTGCCGGAGAGGTAGCAGAGGGTGCGTACCCTGTCGAACTGCTCCTCGGTGAGTTCCGCGCCGGGGGTGAGGACGAGGACGACGTTGCCGACGACCATCTCCGGCCCGGTGAGGGGCAGCTTGAGGAGGGTGTGGCCGCTCGGCAGGGTGGCCTCGGAAGTCATCTCGGCGTAGAGGGGGGCCTGTTCGAGGCGGGCGAGAAGGGCGCGGTCCCACTGTTCGACGATGGGAAGGGCATCAATGGGCAGGTGGCCGAGGCGTAGCTGGATGGGCTGCTGATGCTGGGCGGCAAAGAGGAGCGACGCGCCTTCGGCCTCGCCCGCCTCCATGAGCCGCGCAAGGGCAGCCCGAAGCACCGCCATGAGGTCTCGCTGGCGGAGGAGCATCAGCATGTCTGCGACGGGTGTGTCGAGTGCGGGTAGGGGATGGGCGCTCATGGTTGGTTTGGCTCGCTTGTGTTGCGGCGCTGACCGACGACCGACGACCGACGACCGACGACCGCTACGGCAACGGCATAAGGTGCGTTATTCAATCTATCAAGTAATTGTGGCGAAATTCGTCCCTTTCTCTATGGGATAATCGTCCCAAGGGAGGGAACGATGAGGGATGAGGGATGAAGTACGGCACCGGCTACGAGCGGGATGGTCGGACTGGGCCGCATTAGCCACCATTGAACGCCTTGTGGTGGCCTGCCAGAGGGTAGGAGGCCCAGCTTGACCATAAAAACATGTACATTTATGGATATTGCAATTATACATGTCATAAGTGAGCGGCAGCAACAGAGAGGTAGGTGCTTTCCGAGGAAGCAGCCTTGCAATTGACAGAGCCTGCTACTCCTATTAAGTTAGGTCATATTAATTTCACTCTCATCGAAAGGGATACATGCAAATGCCAGCTTCACCAAACAAGCTAAGTGATGATGAGCGGCTAGAGTTGCAGCTAATTAGTGCTGCTTCTCAGCACGACGATATTATCACATATCAACTCTCTGCTATTCTGCTGTCTGTCTCACTAGGTGCTGTGTACTTGGCACTACAGAACCCCACGTACCGTTTTGCTCTTGTCATAGGTTCCATCGGAGTATACATATACTGGTGGCTTGTTGCGGCACGTCTCGCATGGTTCTCGCGGGTGCGCTATGCTCGCGCTAGGGAGATTGAAGCGAAAGGGAATCTACTTCATTACATCGCTATTATGAACCCGAACAAGCTAGAAAATAGCTCCGTAGGCGACATGCTCAGTAAAAGTTGGGAGCGCAAACTGTCAATCAGGCGGCTCCGACTTATGACCTTAATCATTCTTATTGTGTTTTGGGGATTCGTATTATATGCCCTTCGTGGATTCCCTGCCGCCCCAATAACGGTGTAGGTGAGTGAAGTACATGAAGGTTCACCGCAAAGTCCTTGGCTTGGTTCTGTCCAAGGGCTTAGTTGCTGATAGGGGCGGGTGCGGATAGGAGCAGAGGTAGCGAAGGAGGCAGGGACGGTTAGGTAAGGGCGTGGGGA
>DASVVH010000663.1:0-1834 GCA_036386615.1 Ardenticatenaceae bacterium | reverse complement strand
ATTGAGGCATTGGAGCAGCAAGGTGAGCTACCAGGTTGAATATAGTGAAGAGGCATACCGTGACCTGCGCGACGTGCCTTCTCATCTCCGCAACCGTATCAAAGCGTTGATTGCCGCTTTAGAGAATGAGCCACGTCCAGCCCGGTCTAAGGAATTGCGCGATTTACCTGGTCGTTATCGCATTCCCTTAGAAGGATGGCGCATCATCTATCGTATAGACGACGAGGAGCAAGTCATCTTGATCACTCGCGTCAAACGCAAAACTGGACCAGAAACTTATGAAGATATCGAGTGATAGATGATGAGGCCGCAGCCGAAGCTAGGGCCTCTTTCTTTTTGCATGAACATCACTTGAGGATGTAGTAGGTAGCTTTTCTCTCTCCGATTTTCAGAAGGATGCCGCGGTCTACGAGGTCGGAGAGGTCGCGGCGCAGGGTCTCCGGCGAAACATCGGCGGCGAGTTCCTGAAAGTCGCGGTTCGTGATGCGCCCGTCGCGCTCCACGAAGGCCAGGGCGTCTATCTGGCGCGGGTTCAGCCCCATCGCGCGCCACCGGGCGGTGGGCGATGGCTCCTGTTGAACGTAAGGCTGCGGGGCAACTGGCAGGGACGGGGAGAGCGTGTCGCCCGCGCCGCGCAGCGTCAGCTTGAAGCCGTTAGCAGTCTCTTCCAGCGTGGGCCGGGGCAGGTCGGCCTCGTCAGCGAGGCGGAAGATACGGTCAATGCCGTAGCCCAACCGCTCGATGAAGCCAAGGTCACTGAGCACCTGCACGATAGCCTCGTTGCGGCTGAAACGCTCCGTCAGAATGTTGTCCAGCGTGACGTGGCCGGGCAGGCGACCGGGCGAGTAAAACTCGATGCGGTCGGCGAACATGAAAACCTGCGTCTCCGCGCCGCGAATGCTGTAGTCGCGGTGGGCGATGGCATTCACAATCGCCTCGCGCACCGCCTCGCGCGGGTATTCCAGCCGCTCCTCCCGTTGCAGCCCGCGCATCACGACCCCCCGCCGCATATTGTCCAGCAGGAAAGTTTCCGCCCTCGCAATCTGCTGGGGCAGCGGCCCGTCTATCTGCTGCCGCAGGAAGGTGTCGCCCATCTCCGTGCCGGGGTAGCGCGCGATAAGAATCTGCGCGCTGGGGAGCCACTGTTGCGGCTCCCGCCCGAAGAGGAGCAGCCCCGCGTAGGTGGGGCGTCCATCGTCCGGGCGGAGGATGCCGCGCCGCCGCAGAATGTCGGTGGCACGCTGCGCCGCGCCCGACACGTTGCCGTCGTAGGCGGGCAGGTGGTCAAGGTACTGCTCGATGGCGGAGCGGCTGAGGTCGCGCGGCTCGGCCCCGTCGGGCACCCGCCGCTCGAAAGGAACGTCGCGCCGCGCCAGAATCGTCTCGCGCAGCGCCTGCGTGGGCATCGGCTGGTTTTCCGCGCCCTCGCGCCGGGGATAGCGGCCCCCCACCCCATAAATCTGATCGAGGTTCGGCGGCACGCGCACGACCAGCAGCGAGTGACCCTCGTGCTCCGCCAGTTCCGGCAGCGCGACCCCGCCCGCCAACGGCGGCTCCACGAGGAGCAGCGCGGAAAGGGCGCGCCGCTCCGCCTCGTCAGGGTCGGCCAGCCCCGTGATGACGCCCGTCGGTGTCGCCCCCACCAGGAGCGTGCCACCCTCCCCGTTGGCAAAGGCCGCAAGCGTCTCCGCAATCTGCTCGGCGGTGGCGTGGCCCGGCAGGAATTCCAGCGTCGCGTCAGGCTTCTGACCCACGAGCGCCTGGAGGGGTTCAGCGTTCAAGAGCGATGCCTCCGGCAACCGTTGGAGCACCTGGAGCGTAGCCCAGCCCCTCG
>DASVVH010000662.1:0-5264 GCA_036386615.1 Ardenticatenaceae bacterium | reverse complement strand
GGTGGGCTGCCGCCACATCTCCAGCGCCTGAAGGAGCAGAACGGCTCCGTGAAGGAGATTCAGCGCCACCTGGATGACCTGGGCGAGCGACAAAAGTGAGGCCGGGTTTTTGCCCCACTCACTCCATAAAAGGCCATTGCTCTTTCGCAGCAATGGCCTTTTTGATTCCATTAAGGACTGTTGTTTAGAAAATGGCGACGCTCAGGTTCGCCGCAGACGCCACGCGAGGTAACCTACGAGAGGAAGTGATAGCCCCAGCATTCCGACGAGCCTCCATATCGGGTCGCCACTCTCAGAAACCACCCTGGCGTCCAACAAGGTTATGGAGGTAGGAAGCTCCAGCGTGACCGTCGCCACATCCGTGTCACTCACAACGTCCAGGGGACCAGGGTTATAGGCCGTCCAGGTAGCCGTGTTAACTGTCGTCACGGATATGAAAGTGGTCTGTGTGATGAACGCACTGGCCCCAGGTACTAGCGTAAAGGGGAAGTTGTTCAGGATGACGCCAAGCTCGCTGTCTTCAAGGTCGTGGCGGGTGAGGGTGACAGGCCCGGTGTTCGTCACACGGTAGCAATAATAGACCTGCGCCGGTTCCGTTACTGTAATCTCGTTGCTGGCCGCGCATGTGCCACCGTCGGTGCCTACTGTCTTGTCCATCTCAATGGACGCTTGCGCGATGATGACCGTTGCCGTGTCGGTATCGCTGACCACATCGGATGGCCCCGGATTATAGGATGTCCAGGTGCCGGTATTGACCGTCGTTTCGGTGATGGAGGTGGTCTGTGTGATGAACGCACTGGCTCCAGGCACCAGCGTAAAGGGGAAGTTGTTCAGGATGACGCCAAGCTCGCTGTCTTCCAGATCGTGCCGCGTTAAGGTAACACCCCCGGTATTCGTCACCTCGTAGCAGTAATAGACCTGCGTTCCTGCCGTGACTGTCACCACGTCAGTGGTCGCACAGACACCACCATTTGTACCTACGGTCTTCTGTAGCTCAATAGATGGTCCGCCTAGCCGGTGCGGCGCGGCGGAGGCTACCGTCAGGGACAGGATGAAGAGAGCAGAAACGACGAGGAAAGTTGCCAGCGCCGTCAGCACGTTCGAGTAACGCATCATACCTCCGTTAAGGTGTGGTTCAGGTGAAGTAGGCTGCGTTGAATGGGTGAGTCAGAGCCGAGAAGCAGGGAAGGCTGCGACGAGGCAACAAGGAGCGCGAGAATCTGACGAGCGGTTCTCTCGCTCCGAGTATAAACCCTGCCACGTCGGTGTCAACCCTACGTAAAAGGCCACTGCTCTTTGGTAGCAATAGCCTTCGCATTGTCTATGTTGCCGTGTGTGGTCATCGGTCATCGGTCGTCGGTCATCGGTCGTCGGTCGTCGGTCGTCGGTCGTCTCCTAACGGTACATCTCGCGGACGATGATGTTGCGCTGAATCTGGCTGGTGCCCTCGTAAATCTGGTAGATTTTCACATCCCGCATCAGCTTCTCGACGGGGTATTCCTTCATGTAGCCGTAGCCGCCGAAGACCTGCACCGCGTCTACGGTGGCTTTCATCGCCATGTCGGCGGCAAAGGCTTTCGCCATCGAGGACCACATGGAGTTGGGCTGGCCCGCGTCAATCTGCGTGGCGGCACGCCAGGCGAGGAGGCGCGCGGCGTCTATGTTTATCGCCATGTCGGCGAGCATGTAGCTGACGCCCTGAAACTCTTTGATGGGCTGGCCGAAGGCTTCGCGCTCGGCGGCATACTTGCGCGCCTCCTCGTAGGCGCGGCGGGCGACGCCGATGGCCCCACAGGCGACGGTCGGGCGACTGAAATCGAAGACGCGCATGGCGATGAGAAAGCCGTCGCCCTCTCGGCCCAGGCGGTTCGCGGCGGGCACCGCCACGTTGTCGAACGAGATTTCGGCGGTGTCGCTGGCGCGTTGGCCGAGCTTGTCGAAGTGTTTGGAGACGCTGAAACCCTCCGCCTCGCGCGGGACGATGAAGGCGCTGATGCCCCGATGCCCCGCCTCCTTGTCCGTCCTGGCGAAGACTACGAAGAAGTCCGCGACGTTCGCGTTGGAGATAAAGGTCTTGGAGCCATTGAGGACGTAGTGGTCGCCCTCGCGGCGGGCGGTGGCGCGCATCCCCGCGACATTCGAGCCTGCCTCCGGCTCGGTGACGGCGTAGGCAGCCATCTTGCCGTCGCACAGGGAGCCGAGCCACTGCTGCTTCTGCTGCTCGCTTCCCGCGACGAGGATGGGAATGGCGGCGAGGCCGTTGATGCCGAGCGCGATGCAGATGCCGGAGCAGCCGAAAGACAACTCCTCAGCGATGATGCCCTCTTCCAGCACGTTCAGCCCCGCGCCGCCGTACTGCTCAGGAATGTTCAGGTTGATGAGGCCCACTTCGCGTGCCTTCTTCACGACGGGCCAGGGGAACTCGGAAGTCCGGTCGTAGTGCTCGGCGACGGGGACGATTTCGGAGAGAGCGAAGTCACGCGCCATCTCCTGCAACATGCGCTGCTCTTCGCTCAGGTGGAAGCTCAATCCGCTCATGGGGGTTCTCCTCTATCAAAAGGTGGTGCTCAGGCTTGCGAGGTGGCGATTCCATATAAGACGATGGAACAGTAGTGCTCGGCGATTTCCGCCGGGGAGAGGCCACCGGAGGGACGGTACCAGGCGTATAGCCAGTTCAGCATCCCCAGAACGGCGAAAGTAACCATGCGGGAGTCAAGGGGGCGAAAACTGCCCTGCGCGATGCCCTCTTCCAGGACACTGCGAAGCAGGTGGTCGTACTCGTCGCGCAGTCGCTTCTGCTCGCTTCTCCGCCCTTCGGGGATGGACTTGAGTTCGTGGAGGAAGACCGCCAGCACGTCCGGGTAGTCAGCGATGGAGGCGATGTGGATGTGGACAATCTGCTTCAGCTTCTCGGTGGGAGCCAACTCGCTGTTGACGACGGGGCGCACGCGGGCCAGCAGCACCTCGATGCCGCGCTGCATAATCTCCAGCAGCAGGGACTCTTTGCTGTCTATGTGGTGATAGAGGCTGCCAGGCAGGATTTCGAGGTCGGCGGCGATGTCCTTCATCGTCGTGGCGTGGTAGCCCTTCTCGCGGAAGAGGCGCGCCGCCTTGGCAAGCAGTTCGTCGCGTCGGCTCAGTTCGGTCATCGTTCCCCTCTCAACCAAACGCTTGTTTGGTAGACGAGGGCAGTGTACCATCAATTCGCCTCCCCCGCAACCGCTCTGGCTGGAATTTCAATTGCTCTAAGACTGCTATCGAGGCAATAGAGGAGACCAAAAAATGTCCGCACCGCGCACCACGATTGTCTTTCGCGTCCGCAGCTACGAGATTCGCGGGGATGGCCGCGTCGGAAGCGCCTCCTTTCTCAACTGGTGCCAGGAGGCGGCGTATGCGAATTCTACCGAGTTGGGCTTCAGCGTCGCGCGCTACGAGGAGATGGGCGTGGGGTGGGTGATGCGCGAGACGGAGCTAGAGATTCTGGACTACCCGCGCTACGACGAGGATGTCCACGTCACCACCTGGGTTGCCGATTTCCGCCGCGTTCAATCGAACCGCGAGTACGAAGCCCGGCGCGAGGATGGCTCGCTGCTGGCGCGCTGTGATACAAAGTGGGTGATGCTGGACCGCGAGACCCAGCGCCCGACGCGCATCCCCGACGTCATGCTCAACGTCTTCCAGCCTGCCCAGGATTTCGCCGTCGAGCGGCAGGAGTGGCCCACCATCGAGGGCAACCCTTACGTTGGCGAGCATCACGTCTCGATTTACGACGAGGACGAGTTGGCGCACGTCAACAACGCCAACTACCTGAAGTGGGTCGAGGAGAACGCGCGCCGCGCCTCCGAGGCGTTGTCTTTGCCCGCGCCTACCTTCCGCCGCCACCTGCTGGAATATCGCCTGCCCGCCTTCAAGGGTGACGTGGTGACGACGCACAGCGTCTGTGCCCCCTTTGAGGACGGTTTGGCGTGGCGGCACGAGCTCCGGCGCGGCGAGGATTTGCTGGTCGTGGGGCGCAGTCTCTCGGCCTGACCTTTGCTGAAGGAGACGGTGGACGATAGACGGTAGACGATGGGGGAAGAGATGATTACGGTGCTGTTTATCTGCATGGGCAATATCTGCCGCTCGCCGATGGCGGAGGCGATTTTCCGGCACAAGGTCGCAAAGGCGGGGCTACAGAACAGGATAAAGGTGGCCTCGGCGGGCATCTACGAGGGCAACGCGGGGTCGCGCCCGCACCGGGGCACGGCCAGGGAGTTGCAGCGCAACAACATCGCCTTTGACGGCATCGTGGCGCGGCACCTCTCCGAAGAGGACATCGAGAGCGCCGACTACCTGATTGTGATGGACACCGAGAATTACAACGATGTGCGGCGCATGGCGCGGGAGTGGGGCTTTGAGGACTTAGACGACGTTCGGATGATGATGGAGTTCTCCAGCGACGCCACCGAGGGCGACCTCGACGTGCCCGACCCCTACTACCATCGTAACTTCGACAAAGTCTACACCATGCTGGACGACGCGGCGGATGGCCTGCTGAAGTACATCCGCCAGAAGGAACAGTTTTGAGAATGTAGGGGTGTGAGCCTACTCCCATCCGGGTACACGGGTAGCAGTTTTTGTGCAGGATTGCCGCTTGTGCAAAAACTCGCCTGAAACCTGAGTTTTTGTACAAGCTAGTGGACTGACCAAGAATTAAGCAGTCAATCCACCTAGGTTTAATTTGACTTCTAGCCTTTTCTCCTCTAGTATAATACACTTGTTACTTGTTTCTACTTCTATAGGGAGATGTTAGCCATGAAACGTTTCACCATCTTGCTACTCATCATCGCCGCTATTGGCCTAATCACACTCACACCTGTCGGGAGTCCGGTACTGGCTCATGAAGCTCCTGACGGTAATGCCCGCGTCGAGATAGTAATGGACCCCTTAGATCCTAACCAACCTTGGGATTACACAGCTGTGGAAGGCAGGATTGAGCGTGCAGACCCGCAAATCCGTGTTGCCGGAGGTCTTTCATGGATGGCGGTCTCATTAGTCAATCCTCTACTTGGTGACTGTCACAACGGAGAGATCTCGCAACAAGCGCGTAGGCATGTACGTGCCGGTTGGATGTCTTGGGATAAAGCGGACTGGGGAACAGATCCTTATGTTATGGCCGCTTGGATAAATGAAAATAGCCAGTATATTGCTGTAAAGAACATTGCAGTCACTGGGACAACATCATATAAAACAGATGCATGGCGTGGCAAAACCCAACCACAAAC
>DASVVH010000661.1:0-1522 GCA_036386615.1 Ardenticatenaceae bacterium | reverse complement strand
AGTCGCCCGTGTCCAGCAGGAGGAAGTCGGCATAGTAGCCGGGCGTCAGGCTGCCGCGCTCGTGGTGCAGTCCGAGAGACGCTGCCGCGTTGAGGGTGCTGGCGGTCAGCGCCTCGGCGGGGGTGAGGCGCAGGTAGCGCGTGGCGAGCGCCATGATGAAGGGCATGGAGACGCACCACGCCGTGCCGGGGTTCAGGTCGGTGGCGAGCGCGACGGCCACGCCGCGCTCGATCATCGCGCGTGCCCGCGCCCAATCATCCTTGCCCAGCCCGAAGGTCGTGCCGGGGAGCAGCACCGCCACCGTCTCACTCTCCGCGAGGCGCGTAATCTCCTCGTCCGGCGTCGCCATCAGGTGATCAATGCTCGTCGCGCCCAGTGAAACGCCGAGGCTCGTGCCGCCCAGCGCCTCGAACTCGTCGCTGTGCAGCTTCAGCGCGTAGCCCAACTCGCGGGCGCGGTTCAGGATGCGCTCCGTCTGCGCCACCGTGAAGACTCCCGCCTCGCAAAAAACGTCGGCGAAGAGAGTCGTGTCGGCGGGCCTGCGGGCGATGGCGGTGGGCAACATCTCCTCCACGATGAGCGTGACATAAGCGTCGGGGTCGTCCCGGTACTCCGGCGGAAAGGCGTGCGCGGGCAGGAAGGTGGGCACGAGCGTGGCCGGATGCGTCGCGTCGAGCGCGTAGATGGCGTCGAGCATCCGCAACTCGCACTCCGTCGAGAGGCCGTAGCCCGTCTTCGCCTCGACGGTCGTGCTGCCGTGCGCCACCATCCGGTCCAGCCGCAGCCGCGCCGACGCGACGAGCGCGTCCAGGTCGGCGGCGCGCGTCTTCGTGACGGTGGAGAGAATGCCGCCACCCGCCGCGAGGATTTCCTGGTAGGTGACGCCGCGCAGCCGCATCTCGAACTCGTCCACGCGGTCCCCCGCGAAGATGAGGTGCGTGTGCGGGTCCACGAAGCCGGGCACGACGGCGGCTCCACCCGCGTCCAGCCGTTCCGCAGCCTCGTGAGTGGGAAGCTCGCGTTCCTGCCCCACCCAGGCCACGCGCCCGTCCCGAACCAGCATCGAGGCCCCGCGCACGAGGCCGACGTCAGCCAGCGCCTCGCGGCGCTTCGGGCCGGGGCCGGGCACGGTGGCGAGTTGGCCGATGTTGTGAACGAGCAGGTCAGCAGAAAGCATGGAAACAGGATAAAGGAAAAGGGGAAAAGGGAAAGACGAACGAAGCGGGAGCGACTGGTGCCGCTCCCGCTTCTCGTCACGTTTGGGGTGATGTAATGGCTACGTCTCTGCCCTGAGAGTGAGGGGCAGGAAGGAGAGCCACTCAAGGAACTGGTACCAGTAACCGCTACCCAGGCGGTAGTTGTCACTGGTCATCTCCCCGATGGCGGGCTGCCCAACCGTAGCCGTGAGAGTGTAGCTGGTGCTACTCATGGTGGCAGCGCCGCTGCCAATCGCGTCCCACTTAATCTGGAAGTTTGTGCCCTCAGGCGCGGCGCTCGTGGTGGCCTCGTTGGGCGTCATCGG
>DASVVH010000660.1:0-2777 GCA_036386615.1 Ardenticatenaceae bacterium | reverse complement strand
TGCCATGATTCACACGCATAAGCCACATCATAACGAACCCCTTGCCACACTCACGAATCCGAATCAACAAGAACGTCGCGGCAACCTGTGAAATCGGAGTGTACCTATGATGCTACCTCCCCTCAGACGACAGCGCATCCTCGAAGACATCGCGCATCTGGGCGTTGGTCTCGTCCCGGAGTTAAGCGAGAAGTACGGCGTCTCCGAGATGACCATCCGGCGCGACTTGAAAGTGCTGGAAGAAAATGGTTTCGTTCAGCGAACGCACGGCGGCGCGATTCGCCGCACCGTCTCCCTACCTGAACCGCGCATCATCGCCAGGGAAAATAGACAAAGCCTCTACGCCCAACAGAAGAACTCCATAGCGAAATATGCCGCGTCAGCGCTCGTCGCCGATAGCGACATTCTCATTCTGGAGGGTGGAACGACAGTGACGGCGATGATTCAGTATCTCGTGGGCAGGACAGACCTGACCGTCGTAACGAATGGCCTCGACGCCACCAACGAACTGCACCGCCTGATGCACCCCAGCACCACGATTATCTGTGCCGGAGGCATCCTGCGAACGGAAGCCTCCACTTTCGTTGGCCCCGTCGCGGAACGCTTCTTCCAGGAGTTTCACGCGAACCGGGTCTTTCTATCGGCAACGGGCCTCACCTTGAAGACAGGCGTCACGGACCCCAGCATGCTCGAAACACAGGTAAAAAGGGCGATGCTCTCCTCGGCCAGCGAGGTCGTCATGCTCCTCGACAGCAGCAAGTTCGGCGTGAAATCCTTGATGACAGTCCTCGATTTGAATCAGATTGACATCCTCGTGACCGATGAAAATTGCCCCGAAGAGATGTCGGCGGGGTTGAAAGAACGGGGTGTTGATTTGAGAATCGCCCCCAACCTGTAGATGAAAGGGTTTGAGGCATTAGGTCTCGCGGCGGGGGACCTGTGGGAAGATTCCTGGCTCCTCGTAGGCACGGGTCTTGTTGGAGGATTGGCTAGCCTGCTCCTGCTGCCCTTTCCCTTCGTGCTGGCCGCACATTACGGCGTCGCGGAGAAGATAACAGGAGACCGCGCCGTGAGTGTCCGGCTCTGGCTTCAGTGCGGGCGCGAGCACGCCCGGTTCTTCTATAGATGGATGCTGATGATGGTCGCCATCAGCATCATCTGCTATGGCAATCTTTACTTCTACTGGCGGTACGACGCGGCGTGGGCGCAGATATTGGGGTGGGTTGTGATTGGCCTGTGGCTCGTCTGGCTATTGCCGCAGCCTCTCGTCCTCGCCATTTACTTCTGGCAGTCAGACCGCCGTGTACGAGTCGCCTTGCGGAACGGGGTCCTACTCGCCCTCAGTGACCCTCTTTCCCTGTTAATCCTGTGGGGTTCGACGCTCCTGCTGGCGATTCCCCTCGGCTACACCTCTGAATTGCTACTCTTCCTGCTTCCGCCCTGGATGGTCCTCCTCAGCACACGCATTGTCTGGCTGCACCTCAAGAATCGTGTGGGAAGTACAACTCGGTAACGCTCCGGGGCACAAACGCCAAAAAGCCTCCACGTAGACTCGTCTACGTGGAGGCTCCTTAGTTTTTAGCTGAAACTTATTCGACGATGTAAGGAAGCAGCGCAAGATGGCGGGCGCGCTTCACGGCAGTGGCGAGTTGCCGCTGCTGCTTGGCGTTCAGGCCCGACTTGCGGCGCGGAAGAATCTTGCCACTGGGGTTCATGAAGCTGCGTAGCGTATCTACATCCTTGTAATCAAGGACGAGGTCCGAGGGGGCCTGCCGTCGGCGGCGGCGCTGGAATCGTGAAGACACTTGCTCTCTCCTGGTATGGCAGTGATGCGCCTGACGCGGCACATTCTTCATCAAAATGGAACTCGCTGCGCCACGAAAAGGGGCAGCGAGAGTTTCGAGTATGATACTCGTTTCCCACAATTAGGCAAGTATAGTGCAGTGAATCCCAGGGCTGTGTCAAAGTCGGAGAGGGAAAGGAGGAGAGGAGCAACAAACGGGCTGCACGGGAGAGAGGCCAGTATCGGCCAGTATTAGCCAGTACTGGCGAGCAAAAGAAGCCAGTATAGTGGTAGATATCTGCTTAATATCCTGTTAGATACATTACAAGTCTTGCGACTTTGACACAGCCCTAAGTGAATCCAGGGTAATGTCAGAATCTCGCACCTTGTGACCTGTCCCTTTATACATTATGTAAACAAATGCCAACATCTATCCCCCTCAATGTTGGCATTTGTTGGCTTTGCTTCACATAACGCGGCTTGGGCTACATGCCCCCGCTTCGCACGTCTGGATTAATCGCTCGTGCGCGAAACCATCCCGCTATTCAATCACGGCGGGTGCGAAGGAGTGCCCTCTCCGGCGGTGCTGGAGGCCCTCGATGCTATACAGAAGCAGGGCCAGCCAGATAAAACCGAAGCCAGCCAATCGCTCGATGGGCAGCGGCTCGTGGTACACCAGCACCCCCAGCAGGAACTGGATGGTCGGCGCGATGTATTGCAACAGTCCCAGTGCGGTCAGGGTGATGCGGCGAGCGCCTGCGGCAAAGAGGAGGAGGGGAAAGGCCGTGACCGCGCCAGCCAGTATCAGGAGAAACGTCGTGGTGGCTCCGGCATGGCCGAAGGCACCCTGCCCTCCCGCTTCCAGGTAGAGCAGATACCCCAGCGCGGGCACAAAGAGGAGCAGCGTCTCCAGCGTCAGCCCCTCAAGCGAGTTTAGTGGGGCCGTCTTGCGTATCAGACCATACAGACCAAAGGAGAAGGCCAGGGTCAGCGC
>DASVVH010000659.1:0-4180 GCA_036386615.1 Ardenticatenaceae bacterium | reverse complement strand
CGGAGCCTGTGACGCTGGATGTGCGCTGGAGCCAGGGTGGAAGGCCGCTCCTGCTGCCGCCTCACCAGCCCGTGACGCTGGACGAGCAGACGGCCCCTGCCAGTATCGTGACGGCTCCGGCCCCGGCGGTGGTTGGCCCGGCGAGGTTCGAGGGAACGGTGCAGCCGCTCAACACGCTATTGGTCCACCGTGTACAGGTGGGCGAGACGTTGAGCCTGCTGGCGGAGCAATACGACACGACGATTACGCAGTTGATGCAGGATAATCGGCTGGATGGAGATCTGCTTGGGGTAGGACAGACGCTGCTGGTCAGGACGAGCGCTAGCGGACTGGAGTATCCGAGGTACGACACGGCGAATGTGAGGAGCAGTGGGAGCTTCCCGACGAGCCGCGTGCCTGCGGCCATCGCGCCGGGCTTCAGCGCGGCGGACGGGAATGCGCTGGTAGCCAAATACGGAGAGACGGTATGGCCCTCGATAGAAGCGATGCCGGAGGACGCGCGGCTCTATTTCACGACGACGGTGCAGGAGGTGGCGGATTTCTTCAACGTTCGGCCCGGCGACATCATCGGCATCTTGCAGGCTGAGAACAACAACGTGGGGCTGCGAATCCACCAGCCGGGCGTGAGCAGCGCGGGGGCGCGCGGCGTGGGGCAGGTCATCGCGCGGACATGGAACGGCTGGGCGAACCCTCAGGAGGAGGAGCACAGCCGCGACCTGCGTGCAATTGACGAGTACGGCGGGCTGGGCTTCGACTGGGCGATGCGCGAGGAGTGGCGGGCCTGGAAGCAGGGCGAGAGCGACGGGAACGCGCTGGCGAACGCGAACGCGGACCCTGACGACTTCGCGAACAGCGTGTCGGCGGTGGCGCGGCACCTCGTCCATTGGGGGCTGACGCGGGACCGGGCGGCGACGGAGCCTGAATGGTTCCAGACGCGGCTGGCGGACGCTATCTCGGTGTACAACAGTGGGCGCGTGCTGGCGGACGCAGAGGAGTTCCAGCAGTCGGCGGCGAACACGAAGACGACGGGCCAGTACGTGCGGGAGGCGATGGCGGTCTCCGCCGCGACGCCCACGAATCTGGTGCTCGTGGCCTCTGCCGTGACGCCGGACCCGCTGCGCGAGGCGTACCAGCAGGCGATGGACGCGCAGTTCGGGGTGGCGTTGAGCGAGCAGGAGTTGGGAGCCGCCGTAGACGGCTCGGCGGTGGCGGCGGAGGTGGCGGCGGGCAAGCTGACGCGCGAGGAGGGGGCGCGGCAGTTGGTGGAGCAGACGGCGCAGCACTACCTCGCCGAAGGGCGGGCGGCGCTGTCGTCGGGGCAGCCGCTCCCCTGGCCCTACGTTCACAGCGAGGAGACGCTGCGGGCGCAGCGATTGGCGGTGCGCTACCTGGGCCACGCGCTGACGACCTGGGAACTTGAAAATCTGGTGGCGGAGACGCGGGGCGACGAGGCGGCGATGACGCGGGCACTCGCGGAGCGGGGTGACGCGCGCATCTTCGCGGGTGCGCGGCGGCAGTTCGACGCGATGCTCAGGCGGACGGAGCGGGGCCTGCCCGTCACGACGCATGAGGTAGCGGCGCTGGCGCAGCCCGCGATGGCGGGGTACAACCCGAAGCAGATGAGCACGGGCGACCTGCAAGCGGTCATGGCGACCATCGAGCATGGGATTCGCCGCCTGCCGGAGTACCGCGAGCTACATGGGGCGACGAGCTTCACGGCGATGCCCCTCCAGCCGATGCCCCGGCTCATCAGGGAGTTCGGCGCGCCTGTAGACTATCAGGCGGGCGGCTCGCACACGGGGATTGACGTGGCAAACCCGCGCGTGAACGGCGAGGAGCCGCCCATCTACGCGGTGGAGGCGGGCACAGTGGTCCATGTCGGGCCGCTCTACTGCGATACGGCGAACGCCTGTCGCGGAGGAAACTCGATTGTGCTCCATCACGGGGACGACGTGTACACCGTCTACAGCCACAACAGCGCGGCCTCCGTGCAGGTGGGGCAGCAGGTGCAGGCGGGCGAGATGATTGGGCGGCAGGGCAACGAGGGGTACAGCTTCGGCTCGCACCTGCACCTGGAGGTCCACACGGGCGCGCCGTTCAGTGGCGACTGGCAGCAGCCGTTCAAGGGAGGGCAGTTCGAGGACCCAATGCAGTGGCTGCCAGAGGGATGAACGATGAACGATGAACGATGAACGATGAAGTACGTCAGGTAAACTACTAGTGGCTCTGTCGCGCAGGTGTTGAAGGCGATAGCAAGCGAACCACCTCCCCTTGTCATGCTGAACGGAGTGAAGCATCCACCCAGCATGCCGCACCCATACAGGCGATTGCAGGCGCTTCCAGCATTTTACGGATAGAGACTTAAGGCTCCTGACGGGGAAAATGCAAAATGAACGGCAACGGCGGGACTGCAAGAGGGACGGGGCTGCGGCTCGGTCCCTCTTTTTCTTTGCAACAAAGCATCTCTAGATTCTAACATTATGTCAATCAATGCCAACATCTATCGCCCTTCAATGTTGGCATTTGTTGGCTTTGCTTCACATAAGACGTGAGAAAGGGCCTGACCTTGTGGCGCGGAAGTGAGGTCAGCCCAAGCCTCGAACCAGGCGATTCCAGGGTGGGTAAGAACGGTAGAGTAGCCTGGCGTCTGTTTTTGAACCACAGGGCGGCATGACTACTATTTACCAGGTTATACCCGCTAACGGTCCCATTGAACTGTGAAAAGCCGAGAACGAGTGATGGTGCTGTTGAACCTGGGCGCTAAGGTGCGCCTTTTTGTCGTGCTGGTGGCCGTTGGGCTGTTCCTCTTCGCTTACACCGATGTCGCCCGCCCGTTGGCCTCTTCAATGCGCTGGCAGTCGCGGGAGGCGACGGTTTCGGAGAGCAGCGCGGCGGCAACCGCTACAGCCGCGTCGGCGTCTGAGGAGATGCGCGTGACAAGCAGTGGCAGCTTTCCGAGCGCGCCCGTCGTGGTGAACAGCGCGCCCGCGACGGCACCGGAGCGCCCGCTCATTCCCTTCATAGAGGAGCCTGCGCCCAGCCGCGTTATCGTGGTGGAGGATCTGGTCCGCGAGTATGGGACGGAGGTTTTTGCTTCGGTGGACGCGATGCCGAGGGAGGTCCGGCTCTATTACCTGATGGTGGCGCAGCAGGTGGCGGACTTCTTCAGGGTGCGCCCCGAAGATATGCTCGCCCTCGTGCAGGAGGCCGACCCCGACGGCGGGCTGCGGCTCCTGCCGCCCGCGTCGGACGAGTCGGGCGCGCGGGGCGTGGCGCAGGCGACGGCACGGGCGTGGAACGGCTGGGCGAACCCAGAGGTGGCGGAGCACAGCACGGACCAGCGCGTGATTGACCGCTACGGCGGCGTTGGCTTCGACTGGGCGATGCGTGAGACGTGGCTGGCTTGGCGCGAGGGCCAGAACAACGGCAACGAACTCCGGCAGGCCGACCCGAACCCTGACTTGTTCGAGAACAGCCTCGCTGGGGCGGCGCGCTACCTCGTGCAGTGGGGATTGACGCGGGAGCGCGCGGCGGCTGACAGCGCCGCCTTCGAGCGGCGGCTGGCCGATGCGCTATCGGTCTACGCGGGCGGGCAGCCGCTCTCCGAGACCGAGTACGCGCGGTACCTGGCTGATAGGGGCCTGACGCCCGCGCAGGGGACAACTGTAGAAGAGACGGCTTCCGCGTCGTTGGGCGCGCCCGTCGCGGTGCCGGAGTTACGCGCCGCGTACTGGAGCCTGATGGACCGGACTTTCGGGGTGGCGCTTGGAGAGGAAGAGCTAGCGGCGTTGGTGGACCGCTCCCCCATCGCGGGGCAGGTGGCGAGCGGCGCACTCGGTGCTCAGGATGGCGCGCAGCAGTTGCTTCAGGAGACGACGGCGCGCTATCTGGCCGAGGGGCAGGCCGCGCTGGATGGAGGACAGGCGATGCGCTGGCCCTTCGTCCACGACCAGTTGACGCTGGCCGCGCAGAGGTTGGCCGTCGAGCATACGGGTCACACGCTGACACCCTGGGAACTGGACGAGCTTATCAAGGAGTCGCGGGGCAACGAGGGGGTGATAGCGCAGACGCTCTCGACGCGAGGTGACGCGCGGCTCTTCACGGCGACGCGGCAGTTTCTGGACACGGGGCTGAAACGGAGCGAGCGAGGGCTGCCCGTGACGACGCAGGAGGTGAACGC
>DASVVH010000658.1:0-3445 GCA_036386615.1 Ardenticatenaceae bacterium | reverse complement strand
AGACTCCATTTGCATCTAAAAGCTTACTCCTTATGAAAGAAAGGGCTAAAAGTGGCGGGGTTCTACGCCCGTTTCTCTAGGGCTGTGTCAAAGTCACGAGATTTGTAACGCATCTCAATGGTTACGTGGCAGGTACCTATCCTTATACTGGCCTTTTTTGCCCGCCAGTACTGGCCGTTACTGGCCGATACTGGTCTCAGTCCCGTCTCGCCCGCTCCGCGCCCCTGCTTCTCCCTCCTCCTCCCCACTTTGACACAGCTCTACCCGTTTCTCCCCTCAGGTTGACGCTCACAATGAGAAGGACTACACTAGCCCCTCTCTGGCGACCCAATGCAGCGTCCCGGAGAGATGTTAGGAGATACAACACCGAGCTATGCGACGATTCCAACTACGTCACTCCTTCTGGGTGGCGCTCCTTTTATGCCTCTCCCTGCTCGTTGGCGGGTGTACCACTGCGCCCCCCTCTCCCGGCGAGGCAGAGCCAAGCTCCTCCAACCACACGCTCACCCTCTGGCACGCCCTCTCCGAAGACGAGGCCGAGGTTTTGCAGGGCCTCGCCGACGAATGGGCCTCCCGCCAGGAGGGCGAGGTGCAGGTGCAGCTTGAGGCGTCGTCCGACGAAGATTCCCTGCACCAAAAGCTGACAGCCTCCATCCAGACGGAGATGATGCCGAGCCTCGCCTTTGTTCGCCCCTCCGACATCGCCGCCTACGTGGATGCCGACGCCCTCGTCGCTCTCGACTCACTGATGGAAGAAGGCGAAAACCCGCTCACGGACGAGGAGCGCGAAGACTTCTACACCAGCTTCTGGGAGAGCGTGCGTTATGCCAGGGCGGGCAATGCCCAATATGCCTGGCCCGTGCATCGCCACCAGACGCTCCTCTTTATCAACCGCACGCGCATGCAGGAGTTGAACCAGCGGCTTCCCCCCGCGACATGGGAGGCGCTGGTCGCGGCGTGCGCGGCGCACCGGGCGCGTGGCGGGCCAAACTGTTTCGCCGCCCATCCAACGGGCAGCGTCGCCGTGCTCTGGATTTGGAGCCACGATGGCCGCATGACCAACGAGGCAGGGACGCAGCCAACGTTCCAGAACGAGGCGGGGCAGGAGGTCATGCACTGGCTGGGCGAGTTGCGGGCGCTCGATGGAGTCTACCAGGCACCCACCTACGAGGGGCAGCGCGACGCCTTCGTTGACGGAACAACCCTCTTCACCTTCGACAGCACCGCCGCCATTCCCGAATACGAAGCGCTCATCAACTCGGAGTGGGACCTCGCCGTCATGCCGCCCCCCTCGACAGACGAGGTGCCTGTCACCGTCGCGACGGGTGGCAACGCCGCCATTTTCCGTAGCGACCCAGAAACCCAGGCCCTCGCCTGGGACTTCCTGCGCTTCTGGACGGACACCCAGGCGAACTACCAGTGGGCCGACGCGCTCGGTGCCTACCCTGTGCGGCAAAGCGCTCTCGAACAGTTAGAGGCGCAGTGGCCGGAGGACTCGCTGCTCCGGCAGGCGGCGGAGTGGCTGCCCTATGCTCGTTCCGAGCCGATGCTTGCCGCGTGGCCCCAAGTCTCGCAGGCACTTGCCCAGGCCATCATCAACACCATCAACGGCCAAGCGATGCCGGACGAGGCGCTGGAAGAGGCGGCCCGCCGCGCCGAGGGGCTTCTGAATCCCTAACGGGAAGACGGACAACTCTCGCAAACTGCTGGAGATGTGATTTACGCTGCTTCGCTCTCCATGTTAGACTGTTCCCATGCGTTGTTCAGGTCTCCAACAGAGGAAACTCGAATTTCGTTGACAGCAAACGGATAGACAAACTGGTTCATGCTGTCCTCGAAAGCTGTGCAGGTTCCTGGATTATCCACATTCCTTACATCACTCATCATCGAGGTCACGAATGCAAATCAAGGTAGCAGTTGAAACGGCTGACGTGCTCAATTTTGCAGTCGATGTGCTAGCTTTGAAATATGCACAAGCTCTGCACGGCCTTGATAAGGTTGTTGCTGGTTTGCTCAGTCAGGAAGGTGATTTATTAGATTCTCTTCCAGAGGTTGGTGAACATCTATTGATTCATACACGAGGCAAGTTCAAAGCTAAGTCTGTTCTGTTTATAGGAGTTGTTGAGCTTGTGGACTTCCGGTATAGAGAAATTCGAGAATTCTCTCGGCAGGCCCTCACTTATCTGGCAGATGTAGCTCCAGATACAAGGCATTTGTGTCTCACGCTACACGGAGCAGGCTATGGATTAGATGAGACAGAGGCTTTCGAGTCGGAGGTTGCGGGTCTCCTGGACGCTATTCGCAACGGCTCTTTCCCGAAGGGCCTTGAGCGCATCACTATAGTGGAAGCAAGGGCAGATAGAGCCAAGCGCCTGCGGAACATTTTGCTCCGCTTATTGCCAACTGGGGTCATTAGTTCTGCTGGAGAAGGCCCTATATCAGGTGTCAGCAAGGTAGGCTCTGAACGGTTGAGGACAGCTGCCTCAGAAGATAAGCCTTCCATTTTCGTCGCTATGCCCTTTGATGAGAAGATGAACGATGTTTATCATTACGGGATACAAAATGCGGCTAACGCGGCAGGTTTCGTCTGTGAGAGGGTGGATATGGCACCATATACTGGTGACATCATGGATCGGGTAAGGAAGCGGATAAGTGAGGCCGTAATTGTGATTGCAGACCTCACTGGCGCAAACCCTAACGTATACCTGGAAGTCGGATATGCTTGGGGGTGTGGAAAGCAGACTGTTCTGTTAGCTCAGAGTACGGATGATCTGAAATTCGATTTGAAAGGGCAAAAGTGTCTGGCTTATAAAAACATTAAGGATCTCGAAGATTCACTCCGTAAAGAACTACAGGGCTTGCGAGCTAGCGGGCTTATATGAAATGAACAACATAGGGATACTTGAGGATCTTACCACCTGGCTAGACACCGCCACGAGCGCCGTGCTACAGGCCGGAGAGATGGTAGCGGACTACTACCGCGCCGAGTCCATCGTCAACACCAAGGGCGGCGACACGCGCAACCTCGTCACGGACGCGGATGTGGCCTCTGAAGCCAGCATCACGGCAGCACTACGCGCCGCCTTCCCTGAGCACGCGATTCTTGGCGAGGAGACCTACAAACCGGGCGACCTCGTGGACGAGCAGGTACCGACCTGGGCGATAGACCCCATAGACGGCACGAGCAACTTTGCCCACCGCCTGCCCCTCTTCGTCATCAGCGTCGGCCTGCACCACAGGGACGAGGGGCAAGTGGGCGTCGTCCACGCGCCGATGCTTGGCTGGACCTTCACCGCCGCGCGGGGGCAGGGCGCGTTCCTGAACGGTGAGCCTATCCGCGTGAGCCAGCGCGCCGAGTTGTCACGAGCACTGACGGGCTGCGACTGGCCCCGCGACCCTGAGCTTCGCACGCGGGCGCTGGCGGCCTTCAGCGCCTTCGCCACAC
>DASVVH010000657.1:0-7293 GCA_036386615.1 Ardenticatenaceae bacterium | reverse complement strand
GCCGTATTATAGGGGGCAGGGGCTTTAGAGCAAGCCAACCAGTCGGGCGAAGAGAGCGCTGCGGGAGTGGGTTACAGGCGTCCCGGCCAGTAGAGGCCAGTAACGGCCAGTATGAAACCGCGACTGGCCGACCAAAAGGCCAGTATTGTTGATAATTATGTGTAAAGTGGTTGTAGAATATATGCATAAGCTATAGAGCATCTTTTCCTAATCAAGAGGCAGAGGATCACCATCAAAGGAATGTGCTGCTAGAATGAGGGAGAGCTTTACGATTTGGGTAGGAGGGCACGATGGCTGACAGGCTGACGCACCTGGACGAGGAGGGCAACGCCCGCATGGTGGATGTGGGCGAAAAAGAGGTGACGGAGCGCGTGGCGGTGGCGCGCGGGCGCGTGAGGATGCAGCCGGAGACGCTGACCCTCATCCGCGAGGGCGCGATGAAGAAGGGCGATGTGCTCACGGTGGCGCAAATCGCGGGCATTCAGGCGGCGAAGCGGACTCACGAGTTGATTCCAATGTGTCACCCCCTGCTCATCAACCACGTCTCGGTGAGCTTCGCCTTTGACGAGGCGGGGTCGAGCATCGAAATCGAGGCGCAGGTGCGCGTGAGCGGCAAGACAGGCGTGGAGATGGAGGCATTGACCGCCGTCTCGGTGGCGGCGCTGACTATCTACGACATGGCGAAGGCGGTGGACCGGGGCATGCAGATTACCGACATTCGCGTGGCCGAAAAACGGGGCGGCAAAAGCGGGGACTGGAGATCAGAGGAATGAGCGGCGGCCTCTATCGCCGCTTCCAGTCGCCGCCCCGGATGCGGGTGCCCTGCCGGGCGCGGGCGGGGTCCGCGAGGTAGACCCAGGCGACGGGCGGGGTGCCGCCACAGCCGGGCAGGATGATTGTGCGCCGCGCGCGCCAGTAGAGGCCGCCGGGGTCAGTGGGCGTGGCGGGGTTCACCTGTTCGAGAAGGTCCATGTCGGCCAGAGCCTTCTCGTAGTGCGCGGGGTCGAGGGTGAGAAGGTCGCCGCGCAAGCGCCCGGTGCCCTCCGTCGCCATCGGGTACGGCCCCATGTCCCATAATTCGAGGCCCGCCATCTCCGCAGGCTGAATCTCTACAACGGCGCGTTCGACCAGAAAGTAGTTGCGTTCGCCTGGGCGCAGGGTGCCGTAGACGAAGAAGGGGTATTGATTGTTGGTCATGGTTATTGTGGGAGATGGTGTGTGCTCGCGCGTCCGTTGGGCTGGCTCGGAAATGGCAGGAGGATTCTACAATGATACTGGACCGCATCACCAGCAATCCCAATCGTATGAACGGGCAGCCCTGTATTCGCAACCTGCGCCTGACGGTTCGGCGCGTCATGGAGTTGTTGGCGATTTATCCTGACCGCGATGAACTCTATCGAGCGTTTCCCGAATTGGAAGCGGAAGATATTCGACAGGCTCTCCTGTATGCAGCCAGCTACCTCGATGACCGCATCATAGAGTTGCCTTTGAACGATGAGGCTGCTGGCCTATCGTTGTAGCCAATAGTCCAACCCCGTGTAGCGGTTACGCGGGCGGTTGTTGGCGGTGGCGCGGTCCAGCGCGTTGGGGTCGCCGACGAGGACGAGCAGGGCGCGGGCGCGGGTGATGGCGGTGTAGAGCAGTTGGCGGTAGAGCAGGCGGCCCGCCGAGAGGTCCAGCGCGAGGAGCACAACGGGAAACTCGCCGCCCTGCGACTTGTGAGCGGTGATGGCGTAGGCGTGGGTCAGATCGTCCAAGTCCTCACCCCGGAAGGTGGCGCGCACCTCTCCATCGAAGAGCACGGTGACGGCCTTCGTCTTCGGGTCCACGTCCACGATGCGCCCCTGAAGGCCGTTCACCACGTCCTTCTCGTAGTTGTTGCGAACCGCCATCACCCTGTCGCCCAGCCGAAAGTGACGCTTGCCGAACTCCAACTCAGGCTTCGTCGCCTTGGCGGGGTTGAGCACCGCGCGCAGCCGCTCGTTCAGTTCGTCCACCCCCATCGCCCCGCGATAGAGCGGCGCGACCACCTGAATGTCGTCGCTGGCGAAGCCGAAGGCGCGCGGTATCCTCTCGGTGACGAGTTCCTGAATCAACTCGGCCCCAATCGTCGAGTTGCGAATCGGCGCGAGGACGCTCCCCTCGTTGCAGGAAGGGCACTGCTGGGGAAGCCGGACGCCGCCGCAGGTGCAGCGCGCCCAGGGCAGCCGCGCGTCGAAGAGAAAGACGTTGCCGTCGGTGGGTCGCCTAGCCAACGAAGGCCCGCCGGGAATAGGCTGGCCGGGCGGCGCGTTGTTGACCGCGTGCGCCAGATTGACGATGAGATTCTCTTTCGTCGTGTCCTGCCGGTAGATGCGGTCCAGACGGGCGACGGGCACCATGCCGCTCACGATGAGGTCGTGTAGCACGTTGCCCGGCCCAACGGAGGGTAGCTGGTCCACATCGCCCATGAAGAGCACGCGGCAGCCTGTCGGAATGGCGCGGCAGAGCGTGTAGGCCAGGGGCGCGTCCAGCATCGAACTCTCGTCCACCAGGAGCGCGTCGGCCTCGATGGGGTCTTCCTCCGAGTGCTGGAACTCGCCCTCGCGCCAGACGAGCAGGCGGTGAACCGTAGTCGCCTCGCGCCCCGTCGTCTCGCTCAGGCGGCGGGCGGCGCGGCCCGTCGGCGCGGCCAGCTTCACCTTCAGCCCCGCCTCCTCCCAGGTGTCCACGACCAGCCGCGCGAGCGTGGATTTGCCCGTGCCCGGCCCGCCCGTAATGACGCAGACCCCGCGCTCCATCGAGTAGCGAAAGGCGTCGCGCTGCGCCTCGCCCAGCGTGAGGCCCGCGCGGGCCTCCGCCGCCTCGCGCACCCGCTCCGCGTTCTCCGCGAAGCTGCGAAGCGGGGGAATGGACGCGGCCAGCAGGCGCGAGAGGTGGTTCACCAACCCCTCCTCGGTTCTCCACGCCTGCGCGGTGTAGAAGGCCAGCTCATCGCCGACGGTGATAATCTGCACGTAGCGCTGGTTGCGTAGCACCTCCAGCGCGTCGCCAACTGCCAGGTCTGCATCGGGTGGAGCGGTGCCCTGCCAGATAATCTCGCCCACCTGCCGCAGAAGGGGCGCTTCGGGCAGGAAGAAGTGGCCGTCGCGGTGGAAGGCGCGGTTGAGAACGTGGAAGACGGCGGCCTGAATCCGCCCCTGATCGTCCAGCGCGCGGCCCTGCTGCCGCGCGATGTGGTCTACCGTCTCGAAGCCGATGCCCGGCACGTCCTGGGCAATCTGGTAGGGCGTCTCTTCCAGCACGCGGAGCGCGTCCACGTCCCGTTCCTCGTAGAAGCGGAGGATGTTGCGTGCCTGCGTCGGCCCGATGCCGACGGCGTAGAGCTTCGTCAGCAGGCGGCGGCTGCCGTACTGTGCGCGCAGCGCCTCGACGAGGGCGGTGGCTTTGGCGTCGCCGAGGCCGGGCACCTCCGCCAGTTGCGAGGGGTCATCCTGAAGGCGCTCCAGCATCGCGTCGCCATGCATGGGGTAGAAGGTGCTGACGATGCGCTGCGCCAGGGCTTGGCCGATGCCCTCCACCTCGCGTTCCAGAAAGCGGCGGATGCCCTCCTGCGACTCCTCGACGTAGGGGTGAAAGTACTCGACGCGGAACTGCGGCCCATGCTTCGGGTGGGTGGAGGCGCGCCCGTAGAGCGAGAGGCGCTGCCCCTCCTCGATTTCCGCCAAATCTCCGACGATGGAGATTTCGTCGCCGTCGTTCCGGCTCAGAATGGCGACGGTGAAGTTGTCGCTGGCGAAGCGGACGGCGAGCACCGTGCCGTCTATCCGCTCCAGGGTTGTCTGCCTCATGCCGACTTCTTGCAACTCCGGTGAGAGATTGTTACCCTATATTCTATGCAATCAACTCGCCTTACGCTACCACTGGAAAAACTGGACCGCTACTGGGCGCAGGAACTGGGCTGCGAACCTGACGATTTGCGCCAGCGACACCTGCGGCTCGTCCCCTGCGGGCAGCGGCAGGTGCAGGTGCTCGTCACGCTCGACGGCGCGGTGGTGATTGGCCTGCCCAGCCTCATCGAGCCAGTGGCCGGGAGCACCACCGCCCAACTGCTCGACCCGAACTTCTGGGCCGAGCGCTTCGGCGTGAGGGTGGAGCAAATCACCTTCTATGGCCCCAGTTCGCTCTCCTACGTCACGGAGGAGATTTTCAAGCCGCACCCCCACGCCTTTGTGCGCCTCCTGCGCCGCCGGGACGCCGCCGAGTTGGCCCGCTTCGCGCGCATCCTTCAGGCGCGGGAGCCGCACCTCTTCCACGCGTGGGCCATTGGCGGGCGCGTGACGGCGAACGAACGGCTGTGGGGAGCCTATTTCGAGGGGAAAGTTGTCTCGGTGGCGGGGCTGCGCCCGTTGAACAGGCAATTCTTCGAGGTCGGCGTGAACACCCTGCCCCCGCACCGCCGCAACGGGTGGGGCACGGCGGCGGCCAGCGAGGCCACCTCCGGCGGGCTGGCCCTCGCCCCGCTCGTGCAGTGGAGCGCGCCCCTCGACAACGAACCCTCGCAGCGCATCGCGCAGCGGCTGGGCTACCTGCCCTACGCGCACCAACTGTGGCTGACGCTGCCGGATTCAGTCATCAATCGCTGATGGGAGGGTGAGAGCAGATGGTAATTGTTTGCGTGACCTGTGGAAAGCAGTGCGAGCAGGGCGACTACCGCCTGATTGGCGTCGAGGATGGAAGCTGGGCCAGCCAGTACGTCCATCACGGCAACTGCGAGGCCCTTGCTCGCGAGCGGTACGCGCCCAAGCGCCCGCCCGTCAAAGCCCCGCGTACCAGACGTAAAGCCTCGGAGCCGCCCGTCGTGGAAGAGCTAACCATCGAAGAGGCGGAACCCCTCCCTGAAGAGGACGCCCTGCCTTGGGTCGGCATGGAGCGCCGCTAGCCGGGATGCGGGATGCGAGATGTGAGATAACGGCCAACGGATTTTCACCACAAAGACACAAAGAACACAAAGAACGACCACAAAGAGAGATTTTCTGCTCGAAATAAGTCCCCTTGCGTCCTTGCGCCTTTGCGTTATGCCGTTCATCCGTTGCCGTTCATTTTGCATTTTGCATTTTGCATTTTTAATTTTGAATTCTCGTCCCCTCCACCGAAATCTCGTGGCGCGCCACCTCCCCCTCCGCCTTGCTGTAGAAAGTCAGCATGAAGGGCGCGCTCTCCCCCGCCGGAAGCTCGTCCTGCTCCAGCGTCGTCGTCTCCACCGCCAGCACGCGCCCCGCCTCGTCGTAGAGCGTGCCCGTAATCTCCACGAAGCGAGCAGCCTCGCCCGTATTCGCCACCTGCCCCGCCAGCGCGTAATCCCCGAACGCAGGCTCGGACGCCACCACGTCTGATAGTTGGAAGCTGGTCGTCACGCGCTCCGGGTAGAAACTGGCGGGCAGCGCCTCGGCGGTGGCCTGAAAGGAGGACCAGCCCGGCGGCGGCTGGCTGAAGATGGCGAGGAGCGGGCTTCGCTCGCCCGGCGGCAGCAGCTTGCGCTGGACGGCCCACTGCTCGCGCCCCACCTCCTCCCCTGCTTCGTTCAGAATGGAAATCGTCACCTGCACGTCTTCGTAGGGCTGCCCGCTCTCGTTTATGACCTCCCCCACCAGATAGAGCGACCCCGTGCCTGCCTCGTAGAGCGTCGCGTTCTGCACGCTCAACCCCTCGCCCGTGCGCGTGACGGCAACCGTCGGCGTGGGGACCGCACCCGCCAGCGCCGGGTCCAGCGTGACGGAACGAGCCATCGTGTCCAGCGTCGGCGCGGCGGCATCCCACTCCTGCTGCGCCGCGACGAGCAGCATCACGAGGTAGAAAGGCGCGCGCGAGGAGAAGCGAATCTCGTACTGCACCTGCTCCCCGTTCATCTCCTGAAAGGTCGTGGCGATGAGCGCCTCGCCCTCCTCGCGGTAGGAGACCGTCAGGCCGGGGTACGCCTCGCCGAACAGGTCTTGCAGGTAGCTCTCGGCCAGGGGACGCAACTCTTCGCGCGCGAGTGGCCCCTGCACGTTCAGGAGGTTCACGATGAAGAGGCCCGATGCCCCGCCTTCGGAGGGGCTTTGCACGCGGACGAGGAGTTCGCTGGAATCGGAGTTGTCAGTCACCGACCAGCCCGACGGGTAGCGGAACGCGAGGACGCCCCTCGGAGAGACGAACTGCTCAGGAACGACGTTCGGGTCCGGCGTGGCCGAGGGCAGGGGCACCGTATGTGTGGGCGCGAGGGTTCCGGTGGCGAGTGGCCCCATCGTCGGCGGCAGGGTGGCGACAGGCTCCAGCGTCAGGGCCGGGTTGGAGACCTCATTCGAGGGGGAACAAGCGGCTAAGGCCAGAAAGAGCAAGAGATAGCACGGCAGGCGGTTCAAAGATGGCACAGGGAGGTCGTCCTTTCTCGCGGTCAGGAGTCATTATAAACAGCATAGCCCTTGCTGAGAAGCGCGAATCGCACCAGAAAACTCGGCTCAGAACCTGCTTCACATGAAGCGCGGGCCAATCATCAGGCAGCGAGGTAAGTGATGCGCGTGTATGTAGAGAATACGGTTTGGGGGTTGCGTTCAATCGCCAGAAGCGCCAGTGGCAACTGCCTTCTATTGACCTTTTTCGCGCGGTCCTTCAAGGTCAGCATCAATTAGTCGTCTCAGACGAGATTGAGAGCGAGCTATTACAGGGTGCCCCTACCAACGTCCTCACCTTCTACTACCTGATGCAATCCGTAGCTGTCACGAAGGTTTCCACCACGAATCAGGTTCGTCGTTTGGCTGACCTCTACATCAGGGAGGGCATCGTACCTGCTGGCAAGCCAGTTGACGCCCTACACGTTGCCCATGCTACAATTGCCGCATGTGACGCGCTCGTTAGTTGGGATGGAACACACATCGTTAAGAAATGGCGAATTGCTGCGTACAATCGGGTGAATCAGGCGCAGGGCTATGGCTCTCTCATCATCGCCACGCCCGCCGCTTTCTTGCAGCAGTACTCATAGGGAGGACCGATGCACAATCAGGCACAACCTATTCCCGACGCTGAAGAGGAAGAGGAGTTCCCCAACATTGAAGAAGACCTCCCCTGGTTGGCAGAGGCCAAACGGCGTATCAATGAGGATATTAAAGACCTCTCCCCGGAGGAGACGGCGGCTTACTTCCGCGCCCGTTCGCGGCAGCTACGAGAGCAGATGCCAGCACAACAGCTAGCTGAGGAAGAGGCACCCGACGTTCTGGTGAGCCTCATGCTCAACCTGGAGGCACATGCCGAAACGCGGGAAGAGTTGGCAGAGCC
>DASVVH010000656.1:0-3753 GCA_036386615.1 Ardenticatenaceae bacterium | reverse complement strand
ACGCCGGGAGGGCCGCCCCTGCCCACTTTCACCGCTACTCCATCTGCGACCCCCCCGCGGACGCGAACGCCCTCCGCGACACCGACCAACACGCTCACGCCAACGGCTACACCCACCAGCACGCCGACAGCCACACCCACGCGTGGACCCGACGTGGTAGGTCTCATCCGTAACCCTCAGACCACTCCCATTGCAGTGCCAAGGCTCTGCGGCACTGCGAACGGCGCTCGCGAGCTATGCACCTACCGAGGAGTCACGTCAGGTTATTTTGGCCCGCTCCCAGGCCAGGCATGGGGCGTCTCCGTGCAACTGGAGGGCAACACCGTGCTCCTGGGGGTAACGCCTGTACCGGGCGGCGGCGAAGCGGCCATCTCCCAGCAGAGTGGGGACTACCAGTGGCCCCGATGGGAACAGGGGCGGCGAACCGCGCGCTTCATCGTCGCCACCGTGACGCCCGGAGGCCCGCCGCTCCCAACCGCGACCCCTTTACCAACTCCCGTCTTCGGGGTCTGGTCGCCGCCGGAGCAGCCCGATTACTCAGGGACCGAGCAGCTTTACACTGCCGCGCAGTTCATCGAGAACTTTTGGGAACCGCTAAGGCTGGAAAACCCCGACTATATCACGCGCGCCGTGTTGGGCAGGGACGCCTCGGACACCCATGACATCTATGCTTACAGCTTCACGCCACCTGAGTACGAGAAGACCTTCCTCATCACCGCGAACCTGCACGGGTACGAAATCCTGGGGCAGATGGCGATGTACCGCTTCATGGACCACCTTGTCCACGACTACGCGGCCAGCCAGCAACTAAGCTATCTCCGGGAGCGCGTCCGTTTTATCGTGGTGCCGATGGTGAACCCCTGGGGCGTAGACCAGCGCGTGCGGCACAATGTGAATGCCGTAGACATCAACCGCAACTTCGACTACCTGTGGGAGAACTATTCCGGCGGTGGGCAAGGGGCGGCAGACTACAAAGGGCCATCCCCCTTCTCCGAGCCTGAAACGCGGGTGGTTCGTGACTTGCTGGCCTCCTACCCCGACGCCGACGTATACTTCGACATTCACAACGGGGACCACACGATGCATCCCTACACGAGCTACATCCCCGTCCGGGACCTCACCGATTGGAGCATCGTCAACCGCGTGACCGGATGGCTCCGGCAGGAGGGTGAGACGGAGCGCCAGTTTCAACTAACCCTACCCTACGCCATCAACTACGCGCGGGCGCAGCACGGAGTGCTCTCGCTGATGCCGGAGGTACCTCGCGGGGCGAATGGCCCCAACTATGGCAGCGCGGACCTTAACCACGCTATGCGGTGGTACGGGAACCTCATCATCCAGTACGCGACGGCAGATTAAGAACCCTCACTATTCTGTTCATTCCAGCCCGCCGGGCCAGTCGGGGATGCCTCACTCAGGGCATTGAAGGCCGACGAAGGCGAGCCACTCCAGAATCTCCCGTTGGAGCGCCGGATCATCGAGCGGCGCGCCGCCCAGCACGGCAAAGGGCGCGTTGAAGCGGTCAAGCACGAAGACGAGCGTCCCGCCCGGCGGTGCTTCGGTCAGCAGAGCCTCAAAGCGGCAGCGCGTGCCGCCCTCCGGGTCGGCGAGCAGAGGATAGGGAAGCTTTAAGGACTGTTGTAGCTCCGTGACAGCCTCGATGGGCACGGGAAGCACTGCCAGCACCTCCGCCTCCTCACGCTGGTAGCGCGGGCGCTGCTCCGCGAGGGCTTGCAGCGCCCGCGTGGTCCCTTCCGAATCGGCGTCGTCCAGGAAGCAGAGCACGACGTTCAGGCGGCTGCGGTAATAGTCTATGGCGACGCGCCGCCCGAACCCCGACGGCAGCGCGAAATAGGGCGCGGGCATACTTCCAATCTGCTGCTCGAAGTGGCGGAGTGTCTGCACCTTATACCTCGTACCCTGCCCGCCGCAGCGCATCATCCAGTTCGGCGCTCGTCGGCTCCACGATGATAGAGGCTCCATCGCCAAAGAGGATTGTCGGCGTGCTGCAATAGCCGCCGTTGACCCCCTCCACGAAACGGGCTGCCTCTTCGTCCTCGTCCACGTTGATTTCGCTGAAACGGATGCCTAATTGGCTCAGACGCTCCCGAACCGGCTCCGTGTCCTCGCAATCCGGTCGGCCATAGATGAGAATGGGTTGGAGTTGAGAAGCCATGCGTTATTGTCCTCGTTGATGTGTGCGAAGGGCGGCGTGGGCTAGCGGCCCAAAAGCTCTTCGAGCGCGGCGATGAGAATGTCGTTCTCCTCTTCCGTGTTGTAGAAGTAGGTCGAGTAGCGAATCGCGCCGGGGCGATGGTCCAAGATGATGCCCCGCTCCTTCAGCGCGTCGGTGAGGCCCGCCGGGTTCGGCACGTTCATCAGCGCGATGCCCGCGCGCTCGTCCGGCGTCAGGTGCGCGCCGCGAATATCCCATCCGCGTTCCAGTGCCCGGTCAATGAAGTGATAGAGCAGGCCGCTCGTCCGCTCGCGCAGCCTCTGCGGGCCAACCTCGTTCACGATTTGCAGCCCCGCGCGGCCAGCGAAGACGGCGGCGAGCGGCGGCGTGCCGCTCTCGAAGCGCTTGGCGCTGGTCGCGTACTCAAAGCGCGTGGCATCAAAGGCGAACTGGTGCTCGTTGGCGAACCAGCCAGTCGTCAGCGGCTCAAGTTCGGGAATCAGTCCCTCGCGCACGTAGAGGTAGACGATGCCCGGCCCGCCCAGCAGCCACTTGAGGCCACCCGTCAACAGAATGTCTACCCCTAGCTCCTTCACGTCAGTCGGAAGCTGGCCCGTCCCCTGGTAGGCGTCAATCAGGCAGAGCGCGCCGTGCTCGTGGGCCAGTGCGGAGAGCGCCTTGATGTCCTGAATGGCCCCGGTTGTGAAGAAGACGTGCGAGCTGGCGACCAGCGCCGTCCGCGCGCTAATCGCCTCCGCCCACCTGTCGAGCGGCACGGTAATACCGTTGCCCGGCACGGTGCGCGTCTCGACGCCCTGCTTCGCCCACGCACCCCAGAGATAGTGGACGGTCGGGAAGTCGAGGTCGCTCGTCAGCACCTCCGGGCGCTCCCGGAAGCGGGGCAGCAGGCCGGAGGTGACGCTGGCGAGGGCGGCGCTGGCGCTGGGCAGCAGCGCGATTTCGTGCTCGCCCGCGTTGATGAGCCGCGCGAACTCGCGGCGCGTGTCGGTGAGCACGCCCATCCAGCGCTTGTACCACGCCGACGCGCCCCACTCCTCCCAATCGTCCATCCACTCGTTCACGGCGGCGCGCGTGCGGGTGCTCAACGCGCCGAGGGAGCAGGAGTTCAGGTAGACCTTCTTCGACAGGATGGGAAACTCGTCGCGGTAGCGCAACAACTCTTCGTGCGGCGCGGGCATAAGAGCGTGATTCCTTTAGTAATTGCTGGACAGATTCAACTCGTGGACGGCACGCTTACTATAGGAGCCAACAAGTGCGAGTACAAATCGCCGCGCCCGCAGCCAGAGGGCGGCGAGGGCGGGGCGAAGCAAGCTGTGGCCCCCAAGATGTACTTACTATGACCCAATTCCGAGTAATACCAATTCATCGTGAAAGTGGCGCAAACTAGTTGGGGTGCCGCCGAGGGTTACGCTCCGCTCCATCCCCGGCTTGTATCTTAACAGTAGCTGGATACGCTAAGGTATCGGCGATCCAGTTGGGACACGCGCCAGGTGACGTTGTATCCCCGGCAAAGCGGGCGAGCTTGGTAGTGTAGATAAACGCCCTGGCGCGTGCCT
>DASVVH010000655.1:0-5979 GCA_036386615.1 Ardenticatenaceae bacterium | reverse complement strand
GATTCGCAAGCAGACGGCGAAGATTCAACTGGTGACGCAGATGGCGAAGGCGGTGGGCGACGACGCGGCGCTGACGGCGCTCATCGAGGCGCACCGGGAGGAGATTGACTACAACTTCCTCGTCCTCGTCACCATGACGATTCAACAGGCGGCGGAGGTTCACGACGAGGCGACGGTGGAGCGCTACGGCTCACTGCGCGAGAAAATCATCACGCAGTTGGGGCTGACGGCGGACGAGGTGCCGAGCCTGGGCGTGGAGCAGAACATGGACGAGTTGATTGACATGCTGCTCGCCACGCCCGCCATGCAGCTACAGGCCGCTGTCGCGGCCAATCGCCCCCTGCTGGACGACAACTTCTTCATGCACCTGACGCAACGCGCGGAACAGGCGATTGGCGAGGAGCAGGAGAGGCTGTTCGCGCTCCGCAAGCAGGTGGTGGAGATGACCGACGAGATGGACCAGATGGCGCGGGAGGCGATGGAGCGCGCGGCGGGCCACCTGAACGCGCTGCTTCAGGCAGAGGACATCGAGGCGAAGCTTCAGGAGCTGTACTACGAGTTGGACGAGGCTTTCCTGGTGGTGCTCTCGGCAAACGTGGAGCAGGCCAGAGCGCAGGGGCGCGACGACATCGTTGAGGTGCTCATGCGAATCTACTCGCACGTCGTCAACGCGATGGAGGCCCGCCTGCGCCCCGAACTCCGCGCCGTGAACCAGTTGCTCCGCATGGAGAGCAGCGACGAGCGGAAGGCGCGGCTGCGCGAGGAGCTACGCACCTACAACCCCGCAGGCTTCATTGAGATGGTGGAGGCGATTGCGGGCGACCTGGAGGAGTCGGGCCGGGGCCAGCCGCAGATGCTGGAACGGCTCTACACGATTCTGGACGAGGCGCGCGAGATTGTCGCCAACGAGATGGACGAGTTGATGCCGCCCCCGCAGGAGCCACTCTTCCGCGAGGAAAAGGCCCGGTCAAGCGGAGAAATCTGGACGCCCGGAGACGAGCGCCGAGGGCAGCCGGAGGGCGAGCCGAAGATTATCCTCCCCTGAGGCAAGGAGCACCACGCCATGCGCCGCGCGGAGATCACTCGCAACACCAACGAGACGCGGATTCGCCTGACCCTGGACCTGGACGGAACGGGCGCGGGCAGCCGCCAGACGGGGGTCGCCTTCTTCGACCACATGCTCGATCATGTCGCCAAGCATGGCCTCTTCGACCTGGAGGTGGCGGCGCAGGGTGACTACGAGATTGACGACCACCACACGGTAGAGGACGTGGGCATCGCGCTGGGCAAGGCACTGGCGCAGGCGCTAGGTGAGAAAGCAGGCATCCGCCGCTACGGCGACGCTATCGTTCCGATGGACGAGGCGCTTGCCCTAGCGGCGGTTGATTTTTCGGGGCGCGGCTTGCTATGCTTTGAGGGTCATATTCCGCCGGGCAAGATTGGCACCTTCGACACGGAGTTGGTGCCGGAGTTCCTGCGGGCGCTCGCCGCGAACGCGGGGATGACGCTCCACGTTCGCGTGCTGGCGGGGAAGAACAGCCACCACATTGTCGAGGGCATCTTCAAGGCATTGGGCCGCGCCCTGCGCGAGGCGGTGGAGCGCGACCCCCGACGCGGTGACGCGGTGCCAAGCACGAAGGGCGTTCTGGAGTGAGAGGATAGGAGGGGGACTGTGACCTACAAAGAGATTCAAGATGAGATTCAACACCTCTCCCGCGAGGAGCGGCTTGGTTTAATAGACTTTATCATGCACTCCCTTCAAACTGAGCGGGTTTCGGATGATGACGGAACCGCCCTTCTAGCAATGCGAGGCATTCTCAGCACTGAAGGTCCTGCTCCTACAGACGAAGAACTGATGGAGGAGTATACGCAGTATCTGATTGAGAAGTACTCATGAATAATAGTATGACCTCAGAATACCTTGTGCCTGCTACGACCGTACAACAGGTGAAAACGGTGGTGCTGGTTGACTATGGGGCGGGGAACATCCGCAACGTGGAAAAGGCGCTGGAAGCGGTTGGCGTGCGGACGGAGCGCACCTCGGACCCAGCGACGGTGACGGCGGCGGACGTGGTGGTGATGCCCGGCGTCGGCGCGTTCGGCGACATGATGGCGGCCCTGCACGCGCGCGGGCTGGTGGAGCCGATTCGAGAGGCGGCACACGATGGAAGGCCGCTGCTGGGCATCTGCGTCGGGTTGCAGGTGCTCTTTGAGGTCGGGGAGGAGATGGGCGAGCACGAGGGGCTGGGGTTGTTTGCCGGGCGCGTGAGGCGCTTCGAGGTTCCACACCTGAAGGTGCCGCACATTGGTTGGAACGTAGTCCATCCGGCGGTGGAGCATCCGCTCTTTGAGGGGCTGGCACGCGGGGACTACGCCTACTTTGTTCACTCCTACCACGCGGTTCCCGACGACCCCTCGCTCGTGATGGCGGAGACGGAGTACGGCTATTCATTTCCCTCTGTCTGCGGGCGGGAGAACGTTGTGGGCATCCAGTTCCACCCGGAAAAGTCGCAGCGCGTGGGCCTGACGATGCTGCGGAACTTTGCACGGTGGGCGGGCGTGTGGGAAACAGAGAACGCGGGATAAGGAAGAAAGCTCTCGGTTTATGACCACTTCGCTTCGCATGAGGCAGTTGGGTCCGGCAGACGAGGCCGCGCTGCGCGCCTTCTGGGCACCGGAGCCACAGGCGCACCTCTTCGCCATCCCGGATTTGGACACGATGGGCTGGACCGATGCCCGACTTACCTATACTGGCTGGTTCGAGGGGAACCGCCTCGTCGCCTACCTGATGCTGTACGGCATCAGCGCGCAGTGGAGCTACGTGGACGACCGCGCCGTGCCGGACATCGCCCGCCTCATCACGGAGCGAGGGCCGCTCTTCATGACGGGGATGGAGTGTACGGCCTGGCCCGTGCTCAACCTCCTGCCGAAAGGGAGTGTCGGGCGGCACGAGCCGAGCACGGTAGCAGTGCTGCCACGCGAGCGGTTCAACCCCGCCACGCTGTACGACTCGCCGGGGCAGGCGCGGCTGGCTACACCGCGTGACCTGGATAGGCTGACCGAGGTTCACGTTGCCGCGCCGGACCAGTTTAACAACCTGGATTTTCCGGCGCGGCGGCGGGCGCTCTCTTCCGCGATTCACGACCCGGCGCGGCGCGTCTTTCTGGTGGAGACGCCGGAGGGCCGCTTCGCCGCTTCCGCGCAGACCTCGGCGGAGGGCCGGGATATGGCAGTCATTGGCGGCGTCGTCACGCACCCGGAGCTACGGGGACGGGGCTACGGCACCCTCGCCACCGCGCACCTCTCGGCCAGCCTTCTTGAAGATGGCGTGATTCCCTACCTCTTCTACCGGCGCGACAACACGCCTGCCGCGCGCGTCTACCAGAAGATTGGCTATGTGCCCCTCGGCGACTCGCTCCTCGCGGAACTGGAGTGGCGGCGATGATTCCCGCTGACACGTACACCATCTCCGTCATCGTTCTCCTCTCCGTTCTGGGCGTGCTCGGCCTTCTCCACCCTCGCCTATTTATCCTCATCTCGCGTTTCCCCTATTTGAAACGGAACTACCCACCGATTACGGAGACCCAGCAGCGCATTGCGCGGCGCTGGGGCGTGATGTCGCTGGTCGGCGCGGTGATTCTGGTCGTCATGGCCTTCTAGAGCACGAACGTGCAGGAGCTAGCGTGATTATCTTTCCGGCGATTGACCTTCGTAGGGGGCGCTGCGTGCGGCTGGTGCACGGCGACCCGAACCAGGAGACGGTATTCGGGGATGACCCAGTGGCGATGGCGCTGCGCTGGGCCGACGAGGGCGCGCAGTGGCTGCACGTCGTCAACCTGGATGGAGCGTTTGGCGAGGAGAGCGAGAACCCGGCGGCGGTGCGGCGCATCGTGGAGGCACTGGGGCCGCGCGGGATTCCGGTGCAGTACGGCGGTGGGCTTCGGACGTTGGAGGACGTGGAGGCGGCGCTGGGGTGGGGCGTGGCACGGGTCATCCTGGGCACGGTAGCGGTGCGGGAGCCGGAGATGGTACGGGCTGCCGTCGAGCGATTCGGGCCGGAGAGAATCGTCGTGGGAATTGACGCGCGCGACGGCATGGTGGCGACGCAGGGTTGGCAGGAGACGAGCGAGGTGCGAGTGCTGGACTTGGCGCAGCAGATGAAGGCGCTCGGCGCGACGCGCGTTGTCTACACGGATATTGGTCGGGACGGGACCAATCAGGGCGTCAACGTCGCCAAAACGGGGGAACTGGCGCAGAAGAGTGGGCTGAAGATCATCGCCTCCGGCGGGGTTGGCTCGCTGGACGATTTGATTCAGGTGCGCTGGATTAGGCCGTATGGCGTGGAGGGGGCCATCGTGGGGCGGGCGCTCTACGAGGGGCGCTTCACGCTGCGCGAGGCGCTGGAAACGGTGAGGGAGTCTCAATAGATGCTGGCGAAACGGATTATTCCCTGCCTGGACGTGGCCGAGGGGCGCGTGGTCAAGGGCATCAACTTCGTGGAGTTGCGCGACGCGGGCGACCCGGTGGAGCAGGCGAAGCTGTACGACGCTGCGGGCGCTGACGAGTTGGTCTTTCTGGACATCTCGGCGACGCACGAGGGACGCAAGACGATGCGGGACGTGGTGCGCGCCGTCGCGGACCAGGTGTTCATCCCATTCACGGTGGGCGGCGGCATCTCGACGGTGGAGGACATGCACGCGATGCTGCTGGCGGGCGCGGACAAAATCTCCATCAACTCCGCCGCCGTGCGCGACCCGGACGTGATTACGCGGGGCGCGCAGCGCTTCGGGTCGCAGTGCATCGTGGTTGCCATTGACGCGAAGCGGCGAGCGGACGGAAGCGGCTGGGAGGTGTACATCGCGGGCGGGCGCATCCCGACGGGGCTGGACGCGGTAGAGTGGGCGCGGGAGGTTGAGCGGCGCGGCGCGGGCGAGCTTCTGCTGACCTCAATGGACGGGGACGGCACGACTGAGGGATACGACATGGAGTTGACCCGCGCGGTGGCGGACGCGGTCAGCATTCCAGTGATTGCCTCCGGCGGGGCGGGGCGCATCGAGCATTTCGCGCAGGTGCTCACCGAGGGGCGGGCGAGCGCGGCGCTGGCGGCGACACTGTTCCACTACAAGCATCTGACGGTAGAGGATGTAAAGGAGTACCTGCGGGAGCGCGGCGTCGCGGTGCGAGCGCCATGATGGACGAAGGACGAACGAACGGCGAACGGATTACGTTCTTCACGCAGGCGATTGAGATGATCAAGCGAGTGCCGTATGGCGAGGTGACGACATACGGGCAGGTTGCGGTGCTGATTTCCGGCTCGGTGCGGGGCGCGCGGGCGGTGGGCTTCGCGCTGGCGGCGCTGAACGATGAGGAGGCGAAGACGGTGCCCTGGTGGCGGGTCATCAACGCGCAGGGGCGCATCTCCAACTCGCGGGCGCACAACGGGGCGGTGCGGCAGCGCGAGTTACTGGAGGCGGAGGGCGTGGAGTTCGACGAGGACGAGCACGTTGACCTGTCGCGCTTCGGGTGGGATGGGCCGGAGGGATATTTCTGATGGAGCAAGCAGAGCCAAGGTTCGAGACGGCGCTGAGGTGGAACGCGGACGGCCTGATTCCAGCCATCGTGCAGGACACGGCGGACGGGACGGTGCTGATGATGGCCTGGATGAACGAGGAGGCGCTGCGCCTGACGCGGGAGCGGGGCGAGGCGGTCTTCTGGAGCCGGTCCCGGCAGGAGATATGGCACAAAGGCGCGACGAGCGGGAACACGATGCGCGTCGAGGCGATGTTGTACGACTGCGACGGGGACACGTTGCTGCTGCGGGTGACGCCCGCCGGGCCAGCCTGCCACACGGGGGAGCGGAGTTGCTTCTACCGGAGCATTGGCTGAAACCCCCACATTCCCCCACATTGGAATGACTTTTGGTGTGGGGCAAAAGGCGACGACCGCGGGTGCCCTTTGGGCGGGACGACCGCCAACGGC
>DASVVH010000654.1:0-9912 GCA_036386615.1 Ardenticatenaceae bacterium | reverse complement strand
CAGCCGTAGCGGAGCGGTAGCCCGTCTTGCCCCGCCCGGCCTCCCGCTCCGCGATGACTTCAGGTGAGGGACAGAGAACGACCACGAAAAGCGGACGGTAGCCGAATCCTTCCACCACCTCCGCGAGGGCGGGTCCGATGATGATGTCCTGGTAGACCACCGCGAAGCCTGCCTCCAGATACAACTTTGCTACGGTGGCCGCGATGCGGTAGCGCAGCCGTAGCTGCTCGTAGACATCTGCTGTCAGTTCCAGGTCCATCTCCGCGCGCCCATTCACAATCATGCGCCGGAACACGTCCCCCCGCAGGTGAACGCTTTTCGGGAGCCGCTCCGCGAGGTGCTGCGCGACAGTAGATTTGCCTGCGGCCATGATTCCGGTGATGAGAATGAGGGGTGGCGAATCAGCCATCTATCAGGTGCTCCCATATAGCGAGGCAAGGCGTGGGCCGAAAAGCCACGCACCCGTTCTCACCGCCGTCCAACCGCAACTTCTTGTCATCTATCTCCCAGGTTCTCAGGATTTCGGCACTTGAGGTCTTTTATTGTGTAGAAGCCAACATTTTCTGGTTGCACTGGTCCGCACAACCCATTCCTTGAAACTTAGGAGGTAATGATGCCATTCTTTGTGACCGTACTTTGTGTTCTTTGTGTCTTTGTGGTGAAACCGTCATCCGTTGCCGTACTTCATCGTTCATTCCTGCCGAGCGCCTGCTTGACCTCCTCGGCCAGCGCCGCGAAATCCTCGTTCGCCGTGAGGTCAATCGTCATCGGTGTTACCGAGATAACCTCGTCCACCACGATAGCGTAAATATCGGAATCCGGCTCAAGCGTATCCGGCTCAATGCTGCGCTCGTACCCCGCATACTGCCGCGTGCCCTCTATCTCCTCAATCAGGGAGCGCCAATAAGACTGCCGCGACACCCGCGTGATGCGCCAGGGCGTCTCCGGCGTGGCCGCGCGGGGAATGTCCAGCTTCAGGAGGTCCGTATGTGCGGGCAGCGAGAGTTCCAGCATCATCCGCGCGAAGAGGTGAGTGAAATAAGCAGCCGTGCTGAAATCCACCTCGTCACTGTGTACGAGGTGATGCTTAATATCGGTCTCCAGCGAGACGGCAAGCCCCGGCACGCCGAACGTCGCCCCCTCGATAGCCGCGCCCACCGTCCCGCTGATGGTGACGCCCACGCCCACGTTCTCGCCGTAGCTGATGCCCGAAACGAGCAGGTCCGGCCTCCGCTCGGAGAGCAGCAGCAGGCCGCCACGCACAGCCTGCGCGGGCGTGCCTTCCACCGCGTAGGCGTTCACGGGCGTGCCGTCCCGCAAGGTCAGGTCGTAGCGCTCCACCTTCCAGGGAATCGCCATGAGGGAGCGGCCCGCCGCTGTCTGCTGCGTCTTCGGGGCCGCCACGAGCAGTTCGCCGAGGGGCGCGACGGCGTTCACCGCCGCGTGCAGGCCGGGGCTGGCAATGCCATCGTCATTTGTAACCAGAATCAGGGGGCGAGATGGGGTGTCGTGGTCGGTCATGGGTGTGGTGCTGGGGATTGAGGAGGCTTCCACAAGCGAGTATACTCACCAGCAGAAATCGGGCGCAACTTTTGGAGTCATTCACCATGAACGTAGAAGAGTATTTCGACTTTCTTGCCACTGACGATATTCGTCTGAAAGGCACACGCATCGGCATCGAGTCCATCCTCTACGAGTATATTCATCGAAGCCAGACGCCGGAGGCCATCGTGGAGCGTTTTCCGAGCCTCAAATTGGAGCAGGTCTACGCAACCATCCTGTATTACCTGCGCTGCCGTGAGCAGCTTGACACTTACGTGGCGGACTGGTTGGAGTACGGACGCCGGGCGCGGGAGGAGCAGGAACGCAATCCGCCACCAGTGGCCGTGCGGTTGCGTGACCTGAAAGCGAAGCACGAAGATGTTGTTACAACGCCATGAGTGCTATCCGTTACCTGCCTGCTGGATGAGAACGTTGACCCACTGCTGAGAAGAGAATTACTGAGGCACGAACCGGCTCTAGTCATCTGGAGGATTGGCAACCCCGGTACGCCGCCTCTCGGAACGCTCGACCCGGATATCTTACGCTGGTGCGAGGAGAACGCGTTCATCCTCGTGACAAATAACCGGGCCTCTATGCCGCAGCACCTGCGCGATCACCTCAGCGAAGGAAGGCATATTCCGGGCATTCTGGTATTGAATGTGAACATGAGTCTCGGCGAAATCATAGAGGTGTTGCTTCTTATCTGGAGTGCGTCAACGATGGAGGAATATCGAGACACGATACTTTACCTGCCTTTACGCTGATGCGGCTTAACAACTCCTAGTAAGCGCCCTTGCCGCGCAGCACCACCCAAATCGTCTTCCACATGATTTCAATGTCGAGGAGCAGCGAGTAGTTGCGGACGTAGTACAGGTCGTCCTCCGTGTGCAGCAGCATCGGTTTCTCGCTGCGCCCGTTGATCTGCCACCAGCCCGTGATGCCCTGCGGCACCAGCAGCCGCTTGCGCTGCCAGGGTTCGTACCGCTCGACAAGGTACGGAAGCTCCGGGCGCGGCCCGACGATGCTCATGTCGCCCGTCAGCACGTTCCACAACTGCGGAAGCTCGTCCAGGCTGAAGCGGCGCAGCCACGAGCCGAGCGGCGTCACGCGCGGGTCGTTCGCCCGCTTGATAAGCGCCTCCTCGTTGGTGCGCGCCTCTTCGAGCAGGATTTGCTCCGCGTTCTGCACCATTGTGCGGAACTTGTGCATGCGGAAGAGCCTGCCGCCCTCGCCAACCCGCTCGTGGCTGAAGATGATAGGTCCGGGCGAGGTCAGCCGGATGGCAATGGCAATCGCCAGCATCACGGGCGCGGTCAGTATCAGCCCCGCCAGCGCAATCGCCACGTCCAGCCCCCGCTTGATGACTGCCTGCCAGGGCGCGATGACCGGCTCGTGCAGGCCGATGAGCGGCATTCCACCGAACATCTCAAGGCGGCTGTACAGGTAGGCCAGGGGGTACATATCGGGGGCCATCTTCACCTGCACGGGCAGCTTGTGTATCCGTTCCAGCAGGGTCGCCAGTTCGCCGTGCTCGGAGAGGGGCAGCGTCACGATAACCACGTCAATGCGCTGCTCGCGGCACAGCCGCTCCAACTCGTTAAGCGTGCCGAGCGTCAGGCCGTTGCCCGAATGGTCGTCAACGTAGCCTACCAGTTCGAGGCCCAGCCAGTTCCGCTCCGTTATCTGCGCGCCGACCTCGTGCCCCAACGACCCGGCACCGACGATGAGCACGCGCGCCGTCGGCACGCGCGGAGCCTGACGCCACTTCCACAGCAGCCGCCACACGACGCGCAGCACCATTGAGAAAGCAGGCGTCAGCGCCGCGAAGTAGAAGACGGCCAGGCGCGAGAGGTCGAGGTTCGTGAAGAAGAGAAGGCCCGCGAAGATGCCCATGCCGACGACGCTGCCCGCCAGCAGGCTCACAATCTCGTCGGCAATGCGGAAGATGCGGTGCAGTTGGTAGCCGCGCATGCTCCAGATGCCCGCGAGCATGGCGATGACCGCGAAGACCAGGGGAACGAGGTCCGTCCGCGGCGAGAAGGTGAAGGAAGGGCTTATGAGTGCGGCGAACCACAGGGCAAACAGCGCGCCCAGCCCATCGGCGACGATGAGAAGAGTCCGGTAGCTGCGAGGCGATTGGTCGTTCAAGGGAATCTCCTGAGTACGAATGAGACTATTCTACGAACCGCCGCGAGGCTGTCAATGAGCACCCCTGTCGTCTCCTTGCTGGTAAGGGAGGCGCTGTCTCCCTACATGCTTGACGAGGCACATAGCCAAGCGGATAGCATGACTGTGCTCCTCTTCTAATCCATCGCTTACCCCTCTAGTGGTTCATGTGAAGGGCTAAAAAGAGGCGGAACGCGTGGCTCCACCTCTTTGAGAACGGGGTTCTGTTGTGGACGGCGGCTGGTTCAGCCGGGCGCAGCCACGCGGCGGCGCGGCAGCGCGAGCCGCCAGCCGCCCTCGCCCGCCACGCGAATGTCGCGCCGCTGGAACAGCCACCACGCGGCGACGGTGAAGAGCGCCGCGACAGCGAACAGCCCCGCCAGCCAGGAGCCGTTCAGCCCCAGCATCGCGTCGCCACTCTGATAGTAATTGAGCGGTGACAATCTGGCAAGTAACTCAAGGTTGTCGTCAATCCGCGCCAGTGAGGTGACGAAGTAGCTCGCCACGAGCAGCATACCCGATACCATCCCCGCCATCCGCCGCGACGGCAAGACCATGCTCAGGAACAGCGCCATCGTGCCGAATACCAGGATGACCGCCAGCAGCGCGACAAAGGGCAGCGCAATCTCGCCCATCGTCGCGTCAATTTCGACCCACAGCGTCGGCAGCGCCAGCCCCAGCCACGCGATGAAGAGGATGAGGACGGTGGCCGCGACGAACGCCAGCGTGCGCCCCGCGAAGAGCGCCGTCCGGCTGATGGGGTGTGCCAGAATCAGGTCCAGCGTGCCCTTCTCCTCGTCGCTCGCCAGCAGGCTGCTCCCCGTCCCCACCGCGAAGATGCCGAGAATAATGGGCATCAGCGTGAAGTACCGCAGCCCCAGAAACCCGTGCGGGGTCGTGAACTCGGTCATATCGCCAAAGAAGGCGGTCATCTGAGGCGGCAGCCCCTCCATCACCGCCCTGAACTGCTCCTCCTGCGCCACCAGCGTCTCGTAGAGGGGCATGATTAACATGCCCAGCAGGAACAGCCCAATCCCCCAACCGACAATCTGACCCCGATAGCGGCCCAGACTATAGCGAAATTCGGTGAACATGGTTCGTGCCTCCGTAACCACAGGCGGGGCACGGCCAAACCGTACCCCGCCGAACTTGATGTGAATCTGGTCCAGACAAACGCTACGTCGCGGCAGCGCGGCGGCGCGGCAGTGCGAGTCGCCAGCCGCCCTCGCCCGCCACGCGAATGTCGCGCCGCTGGAACAGCCACCACGCGGCGAGGGTAAAGAGCGCCGCGACAGCGAGCAGCCCCACCAGCCAGGAGCCATTCAGCCCCAGCATGGCGTCGCCACTCTGGTAGTAATTGAGCGGCGAGAGCCGAGCAAGCGCCCCCAATCGGTCATCAATCCGCGCCAGCGAGGTGATGAAGTAACTGAGCACTACCAGAATACCCGACAGCATCGCCGCCAGCCCTCTCGACGGCAGCACCATACTGAGAAGGAGCGCCATCGTGCCGAAGACCAGAATCACACCCAGCAGCGAGACGAAGGGCAGCGCAATCTCGCCCCACGAGGCATCGAAGTTCACCCACAGCGTAGGCAGGACCAGCCCCAACCAACCCACAAAGAACATGAGGATAGTCGCCGCGACGAAGGCCAGCACGCGCCCCGCGAAGAGCGCCGTGCGGCTGATGGGGTGCGCCAGAATCAGGTCCAGCGTGCCCTTCTCCTCGTCGCTCACCAGCAGGCCGCTCCCCGCCAGCACCGCGAAGATGCCGAGAATCACTGGCATCAGGGCGAAATACTCCGCGCCGAGGTAGCCGTGCGGAGTCGCCATCTCGCTCAGGTCGCCGAAGAAGGCCATCATCGCGGGTGGGTAGTTCTCAAGAAGTTCCTGGAATTGGTCCTGCTGCTCGACTATCGTCTCGTAGAAGGGCAACAGGAACAGCCCCAGCAGGAAGATGCCGAGGCCCCAGCCAATAATCTGACCCCGGAAACGGGCCAGGCTGTAGCGAAAGATGGTTAACATGGTTATCGCGCCTCCACGCGGTCGGCCTCGTAGTAGGCCAGGAAAATCTCTTCCAGCGACGGGCGCTCCGTATCGAAGTCCGCCACATCGTAAGTCGCCAGCGCCTTGATGAGCAGGTTGATCTCGCCCTCGACCTGTAGCTGCACCGTTGTCTCGTCCTGCGAGAGGACCGTCACGCCGGGTACGTTTGCCAACGCGCTCCCGTCCGTTGGCCGCGTGAAACGAACCAGCACGCGCCGGAAGGCCCGGTTGATGAGCGTGGCCGTATCGGCCACCTCTACAATCTCGCCGCGCCGGATGATGGCGACGCGGGCCGCCACCTCCTGCACCTCGCTAAGGATGTGCGAGGAGAAGAAGACCGTCGCGCCGCCCGCCTGCGCCTCCCGAATGAGCCGCAGCACCTCCTGCTGCACCAGTGGGTCCAGCCCACCCGTCGGTTCGTCCAGTAGCAGCAGTTCGGGGCGGTGCATCAGCGCCTGGATGACACCCACCTTCTGCTTATTTCCCTTCGAGAAGTTCTTGACCTGTCGCTTCAGGTCCAAGTCCAGCCGCTCGGCAAGCTGCCGCACGAAGCCCCAGTCCACGTTGTTCCCGCGCAGGGCGCTGAAATAACGGAGCGCCCCCTCGGCGGTCAGGTTGTCGTCCAGCCGCAACTCGCCGGGTAGGTAGCCCACGCGAGCGCGCACGGCTACGGGGTCTGCCTGCGGGTTAATGCCGAGCACGCGAATCGTACCCCCGGTGGGGCGAATCAGGTCCAGCATGCAGCGAATTGCTGTCGTCTTGCCCGCGCCGTTCGGACCCAAAAAGCCGAAGATTTCGCCGCGTTGCACCTCAAGGTCAATGCCGCGCAGCGCTTCAAAATTCCCGTATGATTTACGGAGGCCCTGCATGGAGAGGGCGGGTGTGGTGTTCATGGTACTTTCCTTTTCGATGGTCATGAGTAGACGCGAGGCGACAACGCCTCTATACCATTTGTCAGGAGCAGCAGCAGTTTCTCCGCCCCTAAACAAATTTTTAGGCTTCCCTAATCAATGCCATTATATAGAGGATGATGCTCGCTGTCAATAGGGTTTTGCCGATTTGGCACGAACCGCGCTCAAGCCAATACGCTACCACCTGCCGCCATGTTGCCCCGGCATGAGACCTTCACTGGTCTCGACGCTACTCCTCGTTTTCTGCTTGAACCGAGAGCGGCCCCCATGCTCAATGCACCAGGGCCGCTCTCACCACTTATGGTGTTCCTTTGTCCGTGGTTGGAACTAGACGACCTGCACGGTGTTCAGGTAGCGCTCATAGCCGACGCGAATCGCCTCCCGGTCACGCTCGAAGTCGCCAGTGTAGCTCTGCCGAAGCGCGAGTTCAGCGTCGGCGAAGGGTACCGGGTTCGCGGCGGCGGCACGATAGCCGAAGTGGTAGGCGTGCTGGAACTCGGCAAAGTCTACGTCCTGATGCTGTTGGTGATACGCTTGAAAGTAGCGCAACTCGTCGGCGTGCAACTCCTCTGTCTGGGCAAGGAGGGCACGAATCCCTGCCGCCTCATCGTCGTCTACCTCGACGGAGACGAGAACGGCCTTATCATCTTCCAGCGTCGCGGCGAGGCGGCGGGCGGTTCCCTCGTCCACGCCCGAATCTATCAACGAGGCGACCACGCCGCCCGTCGCGGCCCCGGCCAGCGCGCCGATGAGGGTGCCTAAGAGTGGCCCCGCAGCTACGATTGGGCCGAGCGGCGTCGCCATCGCCACCACCGCCGTGACCATGCCCGCCAGCGTGCCCAGCATCGCCCCTTCCGTCGCGCTCATGTCGTTGGTGTTGATGCTGTTGGGCGCGTCGAAGTGCCCGGAGACGCCCGCCTTCGTCAGGAAGCCGATATGCTCCTCGGAAACCCCCGCCGCGTTCAGCGCCTGAACCACTTCCTGAGCGGTCTCCATGCTGTCGAAGTGTCGTATGATGACGGCCATGCTCGCTCCTTGCCGAAATGATAGATGGAGACCGAAGGGAAAACGGGTGGAACAGGTCCCCATCGAAACGCGCCTGTTAACACTCTGGGGCACGGTGTAGTTGTAAGCCTTCTGTAGTCGCTTTTATCCCTCCGGCAAAACGTGTTAGCGTCTCGAGGCTGTGTCAAAGGCACACGGCTTCTAACGTAGCAGTAAAGCTATGTGGCACCTATCTGTTGTCTTACTGGCCTCATTTGCTCGCCAGTACTGGCCGATACTGGCCAGTACTGGCCGATGTCCCATCTGTCCTACTTCTCGCTCCCACTACCCCCCAACGTTGACACACTCTCGTTCATCCCAGCTTCACCCAAACCTCGTCGCCGCGAAACTCGGCGGAATAGACGCGGAGGCGCGGCCCGTCGCGCGGCTTGAGGCAGACTCCGTTCCGCAGGTCGTAGCGGTAGGCGTGGAGCGGGCAAATCACCACGCCGGGCCACAGGTCTCCCTCCACAAGGGAGGCGCTGGCGTGGGGGCAGAGCGCGTTGAAGGCGTACACCTTCCCCTGGTAGAGCGCGACAGCCAGGGGTTTCTCCCCGACGTGGACCAGCAGCATCCGCTCCTCGTATAGTTCGCTCCGCTCGGCGACCTTCACCCAACTCATTCAGGCTCCATAAAGTGAGATTGCTGACTTGTCCCATCCGGTTCCGCGCTGCTGGCTAACGGCTTGCTACTCTTCGGAGAGATTCAACTACGAATGTATCAGGATAGCCAATGGAACCAGAACTCCTCATTTGGAACCTCGACGGTCCCGTCATAGACACCAGCGACAGCTACCCCTCCACCATCCGGCGGACGGTGCAGGACTATTTCTCGATGTTCCTCAACATTCAGGGCGTCGGAAGCCTGGTTCAGCGCGAGGATATTCAGGCGTGGCGGCTGGCGGGCGGCTTTCACAACCCTATCGAGCTAACTACCGCGTTCATTCGTTACCTGCTCTCACTGCTGCCGGGCCAGTTCCCGCGCAACAACGCGCCGCGCGGCGTGGCGGAAGCCATCTCGTTTCTGCGGCGGGGGAGCCAGCCCCTCCAGAATCTCTCCCGCGAGTATTTCGAGGAGCGTGTTGACTTTCAGGGCGTCGCCAAACAGATTGGCGAGGCGGGCGGCGGGCGCAGGGGCCTGATTAAGGTGATACGTAGCGGCTGGTCCCACTCGCTGCTGATGGACGAGGGTGAGGGCAATCTGGTCCGGCAGCTCTTTCTGGAAATCTACCTGGGCCGAAAGCAGTTCGCGCGCCTCGAAAGGCAGCAGCCTCGGCTGTACCGAGGGCCGGGCCAGTTCGAAAACGAGACGCTGGTGCTGGAGGTGAGTGTGTTCGAGCGGCTGCACGGGCGCTACCGGGGCCGCATGGCGCTCGTGACGAGCCGCCCCTTGGAGCAGGCGCGCGTGGTGACGCGGGAGCGCAACCTGGAGCGGCTCTTCGATACCATCGTCGCGGGGGAGGACGTGTCGGGCGAGGAGGCGCGGCTGCGGCGTGTCGGGGAGCCGGAGTCCCTGGAGCCGCCGCACCCGTACATGGTGCTGGAGGCCGCGTCGCGCCTCGATCCGGGCGGCAGCAGGGGGGCGGTCTACATCGGAGACGCGCCCGTCGAGATGCGGGCCGCCACGCGCGCGGCGGCAACGGGCGAGCGGCCCGTCACGGGCTGGGGCCTCATCACGCCCGCGGCGGAGACGGCGCTGCTCCGGCAATATCTTATGGAGGCAGGCGCGGAAGAGGTCTTCGATTCGCCCGCCGCGCTGGCGGCGCGGCTGCTGGACTGATGGAGGCAATACTGTGACTACATCCGTGATTATTCTCGCGCTGATTCTGCTGGCGCTGCTGGGACTGGCGCTCTTCGTCACCTCCGAGTTGAACGAGTGAGAACGGAAGAAGTCTTCGGAACGATGAATGATGAACGATACCCCAAGGGCACGATGTGAACGATGAAGTACGGATAACGCCAACGACGGGTTTGTCGTACTCCCCCACATTTCCCCACATGGGAAGCTTTTTGGTGGGGTGCCAAGAAGGGAGGAAGATGGAGGTTTACCATAAACATATGTACATTGGCTCATCTGTAGAAAGAGTGAGTAACGAGAGAGGAGATGAGGGTGGGAGAGATGCGTTTCTCGTTGCGGCAGAGTTCGCAGATGGCGAGATAGCCCGCGAGGTACTTCTTGTGAACGCCTTTGAAGGGGCGGAGGAAAT
>DASVVH010000653.1:0-7316 GCA_036386615.1 Ardenticatenaceae bacterium | reverse complement strand
ATTTCCTCCGCCCCTTCAAAGGCGTTCACAAGAAGTACCTCGCGGGCTATCTCGCCATCTGCGAACTCTGCCGCAACGAGAAACGCATCTCTCCCACCCTCATCTCCTCTCTCGTTACTCACTCTTTCTACAGATGAGCCACAAAAGCTTACATTGAAAGGCGATGATGTAAGCCCTTGTTGACATAAAGTTACGAATGGAGAGGTAAGTCCCACAAGTTGCGGGTTTGTCGCAGCCCGAACCGGACTCCAGGGCTGTGTCGAAGTCGCCCGGCTTGTAATATATCTAACAGCTACCGAGCAGCTACATATCACTATACTGGCCGTTTGTGCTCGCCAGTACTGGCTAATACTGGCCGTTACTGGCCTCTCTCCCGCCCGGCCCGTTTCTCGCTCCTCCTTCGCTTACCCGACTTTGACCCAGCCCCGAACCGGACTCGCGTACTGCTTGTCGGACGGATAAAGCGTGTGATATACTGTCCCCCCGGAGCACCCCTTTCTCCGGGCACACCGACGAACCCTACAAAGGCAGGAGACTATGGTACGCGTCACGATAGACAGCATTCGCGTAAGCTTGATCTCGCCGCAACGAATCGTCGTGTTGCGGGAAGAGGACGGGGATCGGCACGTCCCTATCTGGGTTGGCCCTTACGAGGCCGAGGCCCTGACCCTCAGCCTGCGTGGCTCCACCGTCTCCCGTCCCCTCACCCACGACCTGCTCAAGAACATGATTGAGGCATTGGGGGCGACTGTCTCGCACATTGTCATCAACGACCTGCGCGACGCCACCTTCTTCGCCAACGTCATCCTCGATCTGGATGGCGAAGTCATCGAAGTGGACGCGCGCCCCAGCGACGCTATTAACATCGCCGTCCGAACGAGCGCGGCCATCTTCGTGGCCGAGCACGTTCTGGAAGAGGCAGGGGTCGTTCCCGAATCGGGGATGGACGAGGGCACCACTGAGGACGACGAGAACCTATCTGTCTACGCCGACTTCCTCGAAAGTCTGGACCTCGACGACCTGGGCGACGAATAGAATCACTCGCATACCACCCAGAGCGCGGTAGCCATCAAGTGCTGGCCGCGCTCTTCTCATTGTGGCATTTCGCGGCTGCCTGTCGAGGCGCATCCTCCCTGCACAAGAATCCAACATTACACCTTTGTCACAATCATAGATAGTCCCCGCCAAATCCTGTATTATGCAAAAATCAACTCAAAGAAGGGAAACTTGAGGGATGAGCGAGGATAGCGACTTCGAGCCAGTCAGTGTCACGTTACCGGAGAGGTATTGGATCGTGGTACTTGGCCTAGTTGAGAATGCTGTGCAAGATAAAGTTGGTCCGCGCTTAGAGGAATTAAGACGACTCGGCGTCAAGCCAGAAGATTTGACATCAGAAGAAAAAGCTCTTCTAACAGGTGTCCTTACCGCACGTGCTCAAATTGTTGACACACTGATAGGGCGGGGTGTTATTAAGGAAGAAGCTAGAGAGAGGCTAGGCTTGGACAACTTCTATAAGCAGATAGAAGAGGCCAATCAGCAGGCCAACAAGAAGCGGAAGAACTAACAACTGGGTAGCGCTGCTCTATGCTCGACCTCATCCGTGATGTCTAGTAAGCAAGAGCTACTTCCCTTAAGGGTACATATCGCATGAACTCAACTCTCCAGCGACCACCCCATTTCAATGCCGATGCAGAAGAATCTACTCTGGGCGCCCTCATGCTGGACCCGGAGGCCATCACTCGTGTCCTTCCCTTCCTCAAGCCTCCTGACTTCTACCGAGAAAAGAACCGCTGGATTTACGAGGCACTTATCGCCCTCCATGAGAGGAATGAGGCAGTTGACCTTGTTACAGTAACAGACGAATTAGAGCGCAACGGGCGCTTGGGGGACGTAGGTGGACACGCTGCTATCTCGCAAATTCTGATACGGGTTCCTACGGCCATCCATGTTGAGTATTACGCCCGCATTGTCGAACGGGATGCCGTATTGCGGCGGCTCGTTGCTGCCGCCGAGCGCATCGCGCGCCTCGCCTACGAGGAGACGGATCGGGACATCAAGGAGGTCATCGAGCGGGCCGAACGGGAACTCTTCGCCGTGAGCCAGCACCGCATCACGGGCGCGATGGTTCCCCTCAAGGAGATTCTTGGCGACTTCTACGAGCAGGTTGAAGAACTCTTCATGGAGCGGCAGCCCGTCGGCCTCCAGACGGGCTTCACCGACATGGACCGCCTGCTTGGCGGCTTCCAGGCGGGCGACCTCATCGTCCTCGCGGCGCGGCCAAGCGTCGGGAAGACCTCGCTCGCGCTCTCGGTTGTCGAGTCCAGCGCCCTCAAGTACGGCGCTCGCGTCGCCTTCTTTTCTCTTGAGATGGGCATGGACCAACTGGCCCAGCGCCTCATCTCCTCGCAGACCGGCATTGACGCGCAGCGCTTGCGCGTCGGCCCCATCTACGAGGAAGACCTGGAGCGCGTCGGCTTCGCGGTGGACGTGCTCGGCAAGACGCGCATCTTCGTGGACGAGACGCCCGCCATCAGCCCCACTGAGATGCGGACCAAGCTGCGCCGCGTCATCAGCGAGTATGGGCTGGACCTCATTGTGGTGGACTACCTGCAACTTATGTCAAGCGGCAAAGGCTCGGAGAACCGCGTGCAGGAGATTTCCTACATCTCGCGCGCCCTCAAGGAACTGGCGCGCGAGTTCAAGGTGCCGCTCCTCGCGCTCTCACAGCTTTCTCGTGGTGTGGAGAGCCGCCAGGACAAGCGCCCCATGCTGAGTGACCTACGCGAGTCGGGCTGTCTCACAGGAGATACGCTTATCACCCTTGCTGATACAGGCGAACGCGTCCCCATGCGCGACCTCATTGGAAAAAGAGGCTTTGCCGTATGGGCGCTCAATCAGGAGAGCTTACAGCTTGAGCGTGCCGAAGTCAGTAACGCCTTCTCGACTGGCGTGAAAAAGGTCTACAAGCTGACCACACGCCTGGGCCGCACCATTCGCGCAACGGCTAACCACAAGTTCCTGGCCTTTGACGGCTGGAAGCGATTGGATGAATTTGCTATCGGCCACTCCATTGCGGTGCCTAAGCATATTCCGGCTATCGCCTCTCTTGAGATGGAGTTGGCTGGCGTTGGAATGACCATTGGCGGCTATGGTATGGGGGCTGCCATTTTGCCGAAGGTAGCAACCTTCACTCGGAGCGCCATCTATTGGGATCAGGTTGTCTCCATAGAGGAAGAAGGGGAGGAAGAGGTTTTCGATCTCACGGTTCCTGGCCCGCACAACTTCGTGGCAAACGACATCATTGCTCACAATTCCATCGAGCAGGACAGTGACGTGGTAATGTTCATCTATCGCGACGAGGTGTACAACAAGAACACCGACCGCCCCAATATCGCCGAGATTATCGTCGCCAAGCACCGCAACGGGCCGACGGGCAGCGTGGATTTACGCTTCACCAAGGAGAACGCCAAGTTCTCGAATCTCGAAACGTTCTACGCCGACGAGGACGAGTATGGTCCGCCGCCCTCTGCGCTAGAGGCGGGCCTCGATGACATCATTTTCTAGACGGTAGACGGCGGACGATAGACGGTGGCGGATAAAGGCATGGCTACATCATTTTAATTGTCCGTCCATAATGTTGTGCCGTAATGCTACAATAGATGTAACGGCCACTAGCTCGGAGATGATAAAATGGATGCTTCCCTGCCAATCGCGTGCAGCCTGACTGAGACGGAATTGGAGGAGCGCGAGGAGAACGTTCTGGCGAAGGTTGGGCAGACCGTGCAAGAGGTGCGCGAGTTGGAGGATGGCTACGCCTACCGCTTTCCATCTGACGATGAATCGCTGGCCCAGGTGTTGCAACTCGTCCGGCTGGAGCGGCAGTGCTGCGCCTTTCTTCAGTTCCGCGTCACTGTCGAGCCGGGTCACCGCCCCGTGTGGCTGGAACTCACCGGGCCGGAGGGCACCAAGGATTTCCTGGCCTCCTTTTTCAACTGAAGAGGAGGCGAACGCAATATCATAAGCTGCTGCTTGAGTCTTCTTTAAGGAGAATGGGATTAATGCAGCAGGAGAACACAGAAAAAGAAATAAAGCTATCACTAACAAGAGAGACTCAAGCACGAATATTCCCCAAAATATCCGCTGACTCAATAGAACAGATTGTTGGGCGATTAAAAGCCGCCTTTGCGTTTGCAGGTTTTCAGATATCAGGAGAGCGACAGGTGAACAATGTAGATGAGTATTATGACACAAAGGGCCGGGGTATATATGCGATCAATAGCTCTTTGAGAGTGCGCCACTCTACAAATGGACCCAAATTAACCGTGAAGACGCCACTCGATAGACGCACCGGGACATTTACGCGCTCAGAATATGAAACGTCTATTTCCGAAGATGAATATGCCAGATTGAAGCGCTCAAACTTTACTCCTATCATTGAGGGTCATTTTAGAGAGTTATTAGATCAGGATGTCGCCCACACCGCTACTGTACATAATCGAAGAGTTGAAATGGTCCTTAATCGCAACTCTGAAAGATATAAGCTCTCTGTGGATCGCATACAATTCATGAATCCAACCACAAGTGCTAAGAGTGATGAACGGGTAGAGATCGAAATAGAAGCTTTGGGCACCGATGCAATTGCCACGCTTGATGATATAAAAATCTCGCTTTGCGAAATGTTCCCTGAATTTGAGCTCTCCGATAAGACCAAATACGAGGCGGCTATAGAGTTCGTAGACGAGACTTCTAAGACTATATTGAGTGAGGTTGTGCGGGTAACAAAAAAATACCCTGTTATTCAGGCGTTGGTTACTCTTCTAGGGATTCTAGGTTCGATTGCATCTATCTACGCGATTATTGATCTATTTTTACAAGATTAGTAACTGTCTATGACATCAACTCATCTCACATCCCGCGTCCCACATCCCGTGACACAATGAAGGGTTTTCCCGGTTTTCCCGGCGGTGCCGTGCGCTTCACCGCCGTTCCCGACCTGTTCTGGGCAGAACTGCTGCCCCAGATTGACGACCTTGCCGAACTCAAAGTGACGATGCACTGTATCTGGCGGCTCTACCGCAAGCGGGGGGAACTCCGCTACCTGAGCCACCAGGAACTGTTGCAGGACGACGTTCTGATGGAGGGGCTGCGGATGCCGGGCGTTCCGCCGCAGCGCGTGCTGGAAGATGCACTGGCCCGCGCCGTGACGCGCGGCTCGCTGTTGCGCCTCGACGTGATGGTCGAGGGGGAGGCGGAGCGGTGGTACTTCGTCAATACCGAACGGGCGCGGCACCTCATCAACCAGATACGCGAGGGCGCGCTGCTGCCGGAGACGATGGCGCAGCCTGCCGAGCCGGTGCCCTTACCGCAGGAGCGGCCCAACATCTTCGCGCTCTACGAGCAGAACGTGGGCCTGCTGCAACCCATCATCGCCGAAGAACTGCGCGAGGCGGAACGCGATTACCCGCTCGACTGGCTAGAAGATGCCTTCCAGGTCGCGGCGGAGCGCAACGTCCGCAACTGGCGCTATATCCGCTCCATTCTGGAACGCTGGGCACAAGAAGGACGAGACGATGGACAACCTCAACGACAGTCTGCGGCGCGTCGTCCAACGAGCACGCGCCGCCGCTTCCTCGACGAACTCGAATAAGCGTCCGGTGAAGGACGAGAAGCCCCTCTGCCCGCTCTGCGGGGGTGTCGGGTTCGTGCGGCGCGACCTGCCGCCCAACGACCCCGAATTCGGGCGCGCCGTCCCCTGCTCGTGCGTCTCGATGGAGCTGGAGGCGCGCCGCCGCCAGCGGCTCTACGAGATGTCGAATCTGGGCACGCTGGCCCGCCTCACCTTCGACGAGTTCGTGCCGGAGGGCTACGGGTTGGACCCGCACCGCCAGCAGAACCTCCAGCGCGCCTTCACCGCCTGCCAGAGCTACGCTGAGAACCCTGACGGGTGGATGCTGCTGATGGGCGGCTACGGCTGCGGCAAGACGCACCTCGCGGCCGCCATCGCCAACCGCCGCATCGCGCTCGGCAAGCTGCCCCTCTTCGTCGTGGTGCCGGACCTGCTGGACCATCTGCGCGCCACCTATGGCCCCAACAGCGAGGTTGGCTACGATGAGCGCTTCCAGCAGGTTCGCAACGCGCCCCTGCTCATCCTGGACGACCTGGGCACGCAGGCCACCACGCCCTGGGCACAGGAAAAGCTCTTCCAGATTTTCAACCACCGCTACAACGCGCGCCTCGCTACGGTTGTGACGACGAACCAGCAGCTTGAAGATATAGACGTTCGCATCCGCTCGCGGCTGGTGGACCCGGAAATCAGCCAACTGGTTACGATGCTCGCGCCCGATTTCCGGCAGAGCGGCGTCGAGCAGGGGTCCAGCGACCTCTCCTCGCTCTCCCTCCTCGGCCACATGACCTTCGACAACTTCGACCTGCGCGGGCGCGAGTTGAGCGACGTGGAGACTGAGCGGATGCGGCAGGGTGTCAACGTGAGCCGCCGCTACGCGCAGCAGCCGAGCGGCTGGCTCGTCCTCGTCGGCGACTATGGGGTGGGCAAGACGCACCTCGCCGCTGCGATTGCGAACATGCAGCAGGGGTTGGGCCAGCAGGCGCTCTTCATCGTCGTGCCGGACCTGCTGGACCACCTGCGCGCCACGTACAACCCGCAGAGCAACGTCTCCTACGACAAGCGCTTCGAGCAGGTTCGCCGCGCGCCGCTCCTGGTGCTGGACGACCTGGGTACGCAGAGCGCGACGCCCTGGGCGCAGGAAAAGCTGTTCCAGCTTTTCAACTATCGCTACATGGCCCGCCTGCCTACCGTCATCACGCTGAACTCGATAGACAACGTGGAGCCGCGCCTGCTTGAGCGGATGATGGAGATGAAGGCCATCGGCATGGGCAGCATGATCGAGCTTCGCGTGCCGCCCTTCCGGGGCCGCTCGACCAACGGCACCTCGCTTCGCCCGATTCGTGGCGGTCGCCGCCGCCAGGAGGGCGAGAAGGAGTGGTAGGCTTCTGCCCTGATTAGAGGTGAGCACATAATGAATTCCGTACAACCGTTTCCCACGCTCGACCACCTGCCTGATGCTCTGCCACTAGAAGGGGCGGTTCGCATCGAGCTACAGGATGGGACACCTATTTTCCAAGCCTCTACCCTCGTCCAGGCCCGCATTGAAGAATTATTAAGCCGACAAGTGGAAGGGGTGCTTACCCCGGAAGAGGTAATGGAACTGGACCAGTACGAGGAGATGGATGACTACTTGAGTTTTCTAAACAGGGTAGTCCGTAATCGCCGTAAGTCTGCTTTGCCGGAGGAGGCG
>DASVVH010000652.1:0-3688 GCA_036386615.1 Ardenticatenaceae bacterium | reverse complement strand
AGGCTTCCAACTGGTGAATCAAGTCCCGGATGGCCCACCGCCCCGAAACACTGTGCCACAACGAGCGGAAGCGCGCCACGAGCACCCCCACCAACGGCACCTGCGCGCGAAACTCGAACTCCCTGAAGGAGGCAGTTGGTGGAGCAGGAGGCGGTGGGAGCGCTCCAACAGCACTGGATGGTTCGAGCGGGACCACCTTCGGAAGCGGGAAGCGTAGCACATCGTCGCGCTCTGCCGCGTATGCCTCTCCCCCCGCCAACTCAGGAAACAGAATGTACGGCGGCAGTTTCAGTCCGTAGCCGCTCTGTTTCTCGACGCGCTGCCAGTCAGCCTCCCACGAGGCCCGGTGAAGCTCCTGCAAAGCCGCGTATACCTCGTTGATAGTCTCGGCGCTGGCATTCCACCTCTCGCGCAGGATGGGAACCGCGTCGAGCATCGTTTCCAGGTATCCCAGCCGGAGCGCCCTGCTCTCCATGCCGAAGATAGCGGGAGGCTGGTACGCTTTCTCGGCGGGCACGAACTCCTTGAGCCACCGTTCCGGCTCCATATGTTTCAGCACGAAGCGCATCCGGCCACGCTGGTAGAACCTTGAGCGGCGCACCGGGTCTTTGATGGAGGTAGATTCCATGTGGCGCAGCGTCGCTTCGGGCCGATACCAGATTTCATAGCCCGCCGCCCGCGCGCGGAAGCAGAGATCAGCGTCCTCGAAATAGCCCGGCCAGAACCCCTCGTCCAGCAGCCCAACGCGCTCCATCACCTCCCGCCGGAGAGCTAGTGCCGCTCCCGTCACGTATTCGACGATTCGCGGCTCGTCGTAAGCCCCCGAATCGTGCTCGCCCTGCCCATAGTGATGCGCCAGCGCCAGCGGCCAGGCGAACCACGCCCCGGCGTGCTGGAGCCTCTCCCCATCCGGGTAGAAAATCTTGCAGCCAACCACCCCCACCTCTGGGGCCTCAAGCGCCTCAACGACGTGGCGCAGCCAGCCGGGGCTGACCTCCGTGTCCTGGTTCAGCAGGACCAGAACCTCACCATCAGCGGCCCGCAGCCCCGCGTTGCACCCCCCCGCGAAGCCCAAATTATAGTCGTTGCGAATCAGCCACACTTCCGGGAAATGCTCTGCCACGAAATCGGCGGAGCCATCGCTTGAAGCGTTGTCCACCACCACCACCTCGCGCCGCGAATAATCCTGCGCCCGCAGCGCCGAGAGGCACCGTTCCAGAAACTCCATCCCATTCCACACGGGCACGATAACCGACGCCAGCAGACCACTCGTCTCACCAGCTACAACCTCCGTGTCCCCGCCGTTAGCGGTCATCGGTCGTCCTTCGTCGGTCGTCATCTGCGCCCCCGCAACTTCCGCCGCAACTGCTCGACGCCCCGCATCGCGCGGATGAAGCGGCCCCGCTCGTAACCGCGAACCGTCTCCTGCAACTGCTCGATTTGCTGCCTCTGCTCGGCCAGAGCCGCCTCATGTCCGTTGGCGTGAGCCGATACACGGACCATCTGTTTGTCGGCGGCATGGCGCGGGTCGCGGCAAAAGGCCACGAGCGGCCGCGCCACCTGCTCCCAGGTCAGGCCCGGTGCCAGGCGCTGAAAGCTGGCGCGGTATGGCTCCTTCCCCGCCGCCAGAACCTCCAGAATGACCTCCGCCACTCCCGCCACGTCTCCGTAACCAACCACCTTCCCCAAGCCGTGCTCCCGCACCAACTCGCTCGCCGCGTCGCCCTCCGTCACCACCATCGGGAGGCAGGCCCACATGTAGCTCAGGGTACGGCTCCGCACCGCCGCGAAACGGCTCTCCGGGGTCTCCGCGTGTAGCGAGACCGCCACGTCCGCGTCGGCGAGATAAGCGGGCCACTCTTCGTAGGGCACCCACTCTCCAAAGAAGACGGCATGGTCCAGCAGTTCCAGCCGCGCCGCCGCCTCCCACGCGCGGCCCTGCATCTCCATTTCCACCAGCCCCGGATTCGGGTGCCGCGTGCCGGGAAAGAGCAGCCGCGCGCGTGGTTCGCGCTCCAGCACGGCGGGCATCGCCTCGATGAGCGTCAGAGGGTCTAGCCAGTCCCAGATACCGCCACCCCACAGAATCAGCCGCGTATCGCCGTCCAGCCCCGGCACTCTCTGCTTCGGCCCCTCGCCCTGCGGCTGAAAGGGGCGCGAGGGCAGGCCAAACGGCACCTCGTCAATCAAGCTCCGCAGCGTCGCGTCTTCCCCTATGGTCGAGGGATTGACGCGCCCCTTCGCCTGCAAAATGCCGAGCCACCAATCGCGCTGCCGCTCGTGCGCACAGACGAAGAAATCACCCCCCGCGCAGAGCGCGTCCAGCACCTGCATCCCGAACTCGTAGGAGGCTTGCCGGTCGGCGGGCGCGCGGTTGGCAAAGAGTACCAGATTTTCCAAAGGGAAAGGGTCGTACAGGTCCACCGCTAGAGGTATCCCCAACTCAGCCACCTGGGGGAACTGCCGCAGTGTGAACCCACTCGTCACGATGGCATCCACCGCTTCGCAAGCCCCCGCCAATGAAGGCCAATCCTGGTAAGGATGGACCCGAAAGCGCGGCGACTCGTAGCTGGAAACGTTAGGCGTCGCCAGCGTCACCTCGAAGTCCCGCCCCAGAACCGCCGCCAACTCTACATACCGGATGCCCGGCCCCGCCATCTGCCGCTCTACAACGTCGTGGCTGATGACCAGGATTCGGTTGCGCGTGGAGGTTTCGTCACTCATAGAATTCGCAGGATGTTCACACGCTCCCTTGAGAGGAACAGAGCGCCGCAGGGTTAGCGCGAGGAATTGACCAGAGGAAGCGCGGGTTCGGGATTCAACGCCGGGGGAACGTCGAGGGCATCTGCCGCGCAGTGGCTCCACTCGGCGGGAATGGCGATCAGGCCATACATCTCCCGCGTACCACCCGCGTTGACCTGGAAAGAATAGGCGCGCTCGTGTACGTCGTAGGCGTGCGAGGCCGTTCCATCGTAGACAACCGTCGTGATTTCGTAGGTGCCCTTCATCAACGGGAGGCTCGGAATCGTGTACGTAACCGTGCCTTGCCCTTTGATGCGCGGGATGGGCACCCCCCCGAACTTGTTGTTGGGTCCGTTGATATGCGTCCCATCTATGCGCGTAATCGCGATTCCGAACATGGGGTCGCGAATCGGCTCGTGCGCGAAGTAATCCATCTCCAGCACAAGCGCCTCCCCCGTCAGGAAGGAGTCGGCAATCTCGCCAGCACCGTTCCGCAGCCGAACCCCCGTTATCTCAACCTCCCGCGTGCCCCAGCGCTGGAAGGTTGGGGCAGCCACCTCGTCCTCCTCCAGTGCGCTTTCGGCTCCGTCGCCAGCCTCGCTCTCTTCCGCGGCGGCGACAGCACCTGCCGCGTAAACCATCATGTCGGCGTGAACGTCACGCAGGTACGCTTCCGCCACCTGCGAGGTGTTCCCCTGCGCCTTCACTACGCCGTTCTTTAGCCACACCAGTTGGTTGCACATCTGGGCCATCGCCTCGATGCCGTGACTGACCATGACAATCGTCGTGCCGCGCTTCTTCATCTCGTAGATGTGCTCCAGGCACTTCGACTGGAAATGCTGGTCGCCCACCGCCAGCACCTCGTCCAGCAGTAGAATATCCGGCTTCACAAAGACCGCCACGCTGAAGCCGAGCCGCATGTACATCCCGCTCGAATAGTGCTTCA
>DASVVH010000651.1:0-1995 GCA_036386615.1 Ardenticatenaceae bacterium | reverse complement strand
ATGGTGGGCGCGGCAGCCTCGGCAGGCGCGGCGGGCGGGTGGGTTTCCTCCGGTAAACCCACCCCTACAGCGCGGCGGGGGAAGCGCTTGAGGGGTTTGGCTTCGAGGTCGTAGGGCTGGGCGCGGGTGACGCGAACCTTCAAGCGGTCACCGGGCCTGTGCTTGCCGCGCACGAGGACGTAGCCGTCCACCTCCGGAGCCTCGCGGTAGGAGCGGCAGATGGCGAGGCGGTTTTCTTCGTCCACGCCGTCCACGAGGACTTCGAGTTCCTGGCCGCGCATGGCTTTCTGCTTGCGGAGGGCGATGGGCTGCTGGTGGGCCATCGCGCGCTCCCAGCGCTCCTGCTTGAGGTCGTCGGGCACCTGATCGAGCATGGCCCCAGCGGGGGTGCCCGGTTCGGGGGAGAAGGTGAAGACGCCCGCCTTGTCGAACTGCATCTCGGTCATGAAGTCGAGGAGGCCCTGGAATTCGTCCTCGGTCTCGCCGGGGAAGCCGACGATGAAGGTGGTGCGGAGGGCGATTTCGGGGATGGCCTCGCGCAGATTGCGGAAGAAGGCGGCCTGCTTCTCCATGTTGTGCGGGCGGAGCATCCGTTTGAGGACGCGGCGGTCGCCGTGCTGGAGGGGCATGTCGAGATAGGGGACGACGAGGCCCTTGTGGGTCGCCATGACCTCGACGAGGCGCTCGTTGGCGTGGCCGGGGTAGGCGTACATGAGGCGGTACCAGAGGCGGCCCGGCTCGTGTTCGATCTGGGTGCAGAGCATGTCGAGGAGGGCGGGGAGGCCCGTGCCGGTCAGCTCGCCCCAGTCGTGGCCGTAGGCGGTGAGGTCTTGCGCGACGAGGATGATTTCTTCGACGCCCTGGTTGACGAGTTGCTGCGCCTCGTGCAGGACGACGCTGGGCCGCTTGGAGCGCTGCTTGCCCTTGAAGGAGGGGATGGTGCAGAAGGTGCAGGGGGCGGAGCAGCCGTCGGCGATTTTGAGGTAGGCGGTGTGGCTGTCGGCGCGGCGGGCAACGGAGTCGGAGACGAGGTTGCGGTCGCCGGAGGGCATGACGTAGGCGCGCCAGCGGTCTTCGAGGCGGCGCTCGCGGAGGGTGTCTACGAGTTCGACGATGCGCGGCCACTGCTGGGTGCCGATGACGCCATCGAGCCAGGGCACTTCGTCTACGAGTTCGGCCCCGATGCGCTCGGAGAGGCAGCCAGCGGCGACGAGTATCTGGCCGTCGCGCTTTTTGACGCCGAGGGTGCCGAGCACGTCAACGGATTCGTCGCGGGCGGCCTGAAGGAAGCCGCAGGTGTTGACGATGAGCAGGTCGGCATCGTCGGGGGTGGACGCGGCGTGGTGCCCGGCCCCGCGCAGGAGGGTGGACATGCCCTCGCTGTCGGCTATGTTTTTGGCGCAGCCAAGTGTAATGAGGTGATAGTTCATGTTCGGGATACGGGATACAGGATACGGGATGCGGGACGGGCGGTGCCGCCCCGGTGTATGGACTCAGCTATGGACTCAGCTATGGACTCAGCTATGGACGTTGGGTTGGGCAACTGACAAGCGGGGATTATAGCACAGTTTTGGGATTGGCGGGTGCGGCAGGCAAGCGTGGAGCGGACGTTGGGCGTGCAGGATTGCCCCACATGCGCGTCGTGGGTGGACGGCTTCGAGGCCGGAGTGTAGCCATTCCCCAGCCTGACCCCCACGTTGAAATCATTTTGGGTGGGCTGCTTGAGGGCAGAGGAGGGAAGTTGACGATAAAGATATGTACATTTATTGACATCGTTAAAGTCGGTAGTCTCCCTGAATTGTGTTGTTAGTAGTATACTGACAGACAGCAAGAGCACAGGGGGAGGAGACATGATGGCTCATCTGTAGAAAGAGTGAGTAACGAGAGAGGAGATGAGGGTGGGAGAGATGCGTTTCTCGTTGCGGCAGAGTTCGCAGATGGCGAGATAGCCCGCGAGGTACTTCTTGTGAACGCCTTTGAAGGGGCGGAGGAAAT
>DASVVH010000650.1:0-10691 GCA_036386615.1 Ardenticatenaceae bacterium | reverse complement strand
CACTCCGTTCAGCATGACAAGGGGAGGTGGCTCACTTGCTGTCGCTTCCAGCACCTGCATAACATAGCTACCACATGATTTTACGGATAGATTATTGATCGTCACCGTACCGGATGCAGCGTCATCTTCAGGCCGTGCTTGGGCCGCAGGGTAATCAGCGGCTCTAGCTCGATGGGGTGACCGGGCACGAGCGCGAGGTTGAAGCGTTGGGCGACGGTGGCGAGAATCAACTGCGCCTCGGTCATCGCGAAGACGTTGCCGATGCAGAGGTGCGGCCCGCCGCCGAAGGGGAAGTAGGCGTACTTGGCGCGGCCCTGAGAGCGTTCGGGCGTGAAGCGTTCGGGGTTGAAGCGCTCCGGCTCCTCCCAGTGGTCGGGGTGGCGGTGAATCACGTAGGGATAGAAGGCGAGGCTCGCCCCGGCGGGGATGGTGTAGCCGCCAATCTCGTCAGCCTCGATGCTCTGCCGCCCCATCACCCACGCGGGCGGGTAGAGGCGCATCGCCTCCTCGATGACCATCTTCGTGTAGGGAAGGGAGTGCAGGTCATCGATGTCGGGCGCTCGCCCGTTCAATACTTGAGCCAGCTCTGCACGCAGCTTCTCTACCACCTGCGGGTGCTGGGAGAGCAGGTAGAAGGTCCACGAGAGCGTATTGGATGTCGTGTCGTGGCCCGCCATCAGCATCGTCATGACCTCGTTGCGGAGTTGCAGGTCGGTCATGCCCTCGCGCGTCTCCTCGTCCCGCACCTCCATCAGCATGGAGAGCAGGTCGCCCGCGTCCTCGCCCGTGCGCCGCCGCTCCCTGATGATGTCGTAGACAATGGCATCGGTTCGCGCCATCCCCGCGCGGAAGCTCCGGTTCCGGCGCGTCGGTACCCAGAGCGGCAGCGGGAAAAGCGTGCCGTTGCGGTAGTCGAAATAGTCGCGCCCGACCTTCACCGCCTGCCCAAACTGGCTCGTCTCGTCGCTCAGGTCGGCGCTGAAGAGCGCCAGCCCCATGATTTTTAGCGTGAGCCGCATCATCTCCTCGGCAACGTCGAGTACGCGGCCCTCCCCGGCGGCCTGCTCCCACTCGCCCAGCATCTCCTCGGTCTTCTCGGTCATCAGCCTGCCGAACGAGGCGATGCGCTGCCTGTGGAACATCGGCTGCATCAGGCGGCGCTGCCGCAGCCAGTAATCCCCCTCGGTGGTCAGCAGGCTCTCGCCCACGAAGAGCTTCAGGATGTCGTTGGCGAACTGATTGCGGCCATAGTTGCGCTGGTTGTCCTGCAAGATGTGCTTCACGCCAGCCGGGGAGTTGACGAAGTAGAGGTAGTTGGGGCCAAAGCGCGCCCGCGACACCTCTCCGAACTCGCGCGCCTGCCAGAGCGCGTAGGTTGCTGGCTCTTTCGCGTACTCACGCAGGACGCCGAAGAGGAAGTGGCCGCGCGGCCCTGGTGGGTCTCGCCGCGTGGGTTTGATGGGTACCTGGCCTTCAAGTGTCGTTCTAGCCATCATCAACTCCTATCTGTGGAACCGGGGAGTCTTACGAATGGAGCGAGGCATTCCCCTCGCTCATCTTCGGCCCGCTTGATTTGTGCAATATATCACAAACTGTTCAGGGTGTCAATAGATTCTCGGATTTTAGCCAGGGCTGTGTCAAAGTCACAAGATTTGTAATATACCTAATGGCTACACAGTAGCTACTTGTCACTATACTGGCCGTTTTTTGCTCGCCAGTACTGGCCGATACTGGCCGATACTGGCCTCTGTGCCTTCCGGCCCCTTTCTCGCTCCCTCTCCTCCTTCGCCTATCCGACTTTGACACAGCCCTGTAGTTTTAGCTTGGCTACAAGCCGGGAAGTTTCGGCGGCACAGTACATGCATAACCACTAGCCTCTGTACCTATCACCACAGCAACAGGAGTTACAACATGGACATCCTACAAACCATCCTCGGCAGTGGACAGCAACAGCAGCAGTTCCAGGACTTCTCCAACCGCTACAACCAGGGTGCGCCCCACGACGGCATCTCGGACGAGGAGGCACTACAGAACTACCGGCAGGTGGCATCCCAGCTACCTCCGCACCTGTACGAAGAGGCGGCGGTGGAATCTTTCTCCCGCCTGTCGCCCCAGCAGCGCATGGAGCTAGGCCGCTATCTCCAGCAGGGCGCGCAGCAGCGAGGCGTCAACTTCCCCGACATGAACCGCGACGGCGTGGATGACCGCATGCAGGATCCTCGACATCTTGCCCAGATGACGAGCCAGATTCGCCAGCAGCAGCCCGGCCTCTTCAGCCAGTTGTTGGGTGGCGCGCTCGGCGGCGGTGGCGGCACTACGGGGAGCGGCGGCATGATGGGAAACACCGGCGCATCCGGTGGTATGGGCCAGATGTTGAACAGCCCCATCGCCAAGGCGGCCCTCGCGGGCATTGCCGCGACGGCGGTGCAGCGGATGATGAACGGCCAGCGCCGCTAACCGTTCGACTGCAAGATGAATAGACAAAACGAGGGGCGGCTGTGTGCCGCCCCTCGCTTCATATTGCAACTTCGTTACTGTATGCGCTTGCGCCACTGCCGCAGCCGCGCGGGCACCAGAACGTTGACGAGCAGCCCCGCGCCCACCACGAGCGCCACGATGAAGCCCTGATAGGGCGCGAGACGGTCGAGCGTGGCGGAGAAGCTGTTAGCGCCGACGGCGGTGGGTACACCCGGATCGTAGGCGGGGCAGGTCACCCTAACAGGCGTGCCTCCCCCACCCGTAAACCAGGCAGTGAGCTGATAGTCAAAACCCATCTTTCCGCCTGGTGGGTTAGCCTCACCACACGGCACCTGAAAACCCAGACCGTTACGGTCATATGATATATAGAGGTCGGCATAGCTCCGGTAGTTTGCAACCACGGGGTGGCTGTAGACATCCTCGTCGGACAGCCCCAAGGTCAGCGTGATACCCACGTTGTTGTCGGGATTGGTATAATCAACGTCGGCGTTGACGTAGCAGACGTTCTGGGCAGGATCGGGCTGAATGCATGAGGCATCGCCTACGCTAGAGGTCGCCCCACCTGTGGGCGCGGCGACGGCATCCTCAGGGTCTTGCGCGTAGGCAGCCGAGAGCGAGGCGAAGAGGGCAACAACTGTCAGGAGCATCACGAGCATTGTACGTAGGAACCGATGCATGAGGCATATCTTTCTGCTGCGTGGGCAGCAAGCGTGTCAGGGGAGGGCAGCGACGGGAGAGTGGCTGACGTGTAGTGGTGAACCTTGAGTATCGCAGTCACCACACGATGCGTCAAACAGATTGGTACTTTGAAGGGGTTTCTGTCGGACGCAACAAAAAAGCACCGTGCATCAATGCACGGTGCTTCTCGTGATAGTCCTAAGCTTAGAGCTTGATGACTTCAGCGGCGCGAGGGCCCTTGTTGCTAGGCTCGATGCTGAACTCGACGCGGTCGCCCTCGTTCAGATTGCGATAACCCTCGGCCTGGATGGCCGTGTGGTGGACGAAGACGTCCTTCTGGCCGTTCTCCGGCGTGATGAAGCCGAAGCCCTTCTCGCCGTTGAAAAACTTGACAGTACCTGTGATACGGTCGCTCATGAGTTACTCCTGTGACACTAGAATGAATAGGGGCGTGATCGTGCTACGTTCCTTCACACTGGCGCACGTCTGGACTCGAAGAGCTAGGCACCTCGGTACGGACACGTCCGGTACGAATAACTGTTTCTGATACACTCCAATACTATATCACATTTTCAGGTTACGTCAAATTTGTGTCTCGTCTCCACTGCATAAATGAGCAACAGCTACTTGAAGCGTCGCAACGGGGAAGCCCTGTTGAGATGGGGTTGCCTCCGGCTACTCGGCCATGCCTGTCACGGCGGCCACGTTGCTGACGTTTGGCAGGAACTGCCGCCATTCCAACGTCGCCAGCGGCGCGGCGAAGAGAAGGCCATTCGAGAGCACCGCGAATAGCTCATCGCCCACCTGCTCGAAACGCTCCACCAACACGCGGCGGGGCATCTCCAGCCCCGTCTGAGCGGCCTGCCAGGTGCGGCCACCGTCTCGCGTCTCCTCAATGCGCCCGTTCCACTGCGAGGGCGTTGCCGGGCCAAAGATGATGTGGTCCGCGTCGGAGGGGTCGAGCCAGAAGGCGCGGCTGTAGCAGTCGCCGTAGACGTGCTCCCAATGCCGCCCGCCATTCTCGGAGCGATACAGCCCGAGGTGCGTCGCCGCGAGGACAAAATCGGGTGACGAGGGGTGAATGCCCACAGAATGCACATCCGGCGCGATGAAACCCTCTACCGGGGTGTCGAAGTCGGGCTTGCCACTGCTCCCCTCCGCCAGCCGCCACCGCTCGCCTCCATCGTCGGAGCGCAGCACGCCGCCCACCTCTACCGCCGCGTAGGCGCGCGGCCCGTGAAAGGCGAAGCCCCGCACGCATCCCGCCTCCGGCGAGTAGGGCAGGAACCAGCCATGCTGCTCGCGCAGTTCGCCCACCTCCGGGCACTCGTGCCAGCTTTCCGCGCCATCGCGCGAGATGAAGATGGCCGCAGGCTCCGTCCCCGCGAACTCCCGGTCCGAAATATCAGGGTGATAGGCCAGCCAGCGAACGTGGCGGTGCGCCAGCCCCTCGCTCGCCTCCCGCCAACTGCGGCCCAGGTCGTCCGAGCGGTAGAGGCCCTCCGTCGTCCCCGCAAGAATGACCCCCTCGCGGGCGATTACCGTCGTGACGGAGGAGTCCTTCAGGCTGTGGCATACCTCGCGCCAGCCCTCTCCGTCACGCTGGAACGAGTAAAGACCACGTTCCGTAGCCACGAGCAGCAGGTTCGACATGCTATCTCCTTCTCGAACGATTCATTGTTCATCTTAGCACAGACTTACCATCCTTGCTCCTACTGACCTAAGCCGTACAATAGGACAGAATCCATCTACTTTCGTTCAGTCTCTTTTCCAGTAAGACCTTCTACGCCGGGGAGAGCCTTGCCACAACCACCCCTGATTCTGATAATAGACGACGAGGAGGGTGCCCGCCAGATGGTCGCCAGCGTCCTTACCAACGAAGGCTACGCTGTCGAAACCGCGTCCAATGGCGTGGAGGGATTGGCGGTGCTCGAACGCGCGCGACCGTCCCTCATTGTATTGGATATAACTATGCCCCTGATGGACGGCAGGCTCTTTGCTCGAAAGCTGACAGAGCAGGGAATAAAATTGCCCATCCTGGTCATCACGGCCCAACCCGATGCCGAACAGGTGACGCAAGAGATTGGCGCGGACAACTACCTCGTGAAACCCTTCAACTTCTTCGAGCTACTCGTAGCGGTGCGGGGTCTGCTCGATGGAAAAACGTGAACCAGAGGAGAGGCAATGCCCGATACTCGAATCGTCATGCGCTTTGCCCGGCTGAACAGACTGCTGCGCTCGTCCGACCTCGACCCCGAAGCCCGTGAGGCTCACATCAACGCGGAGGTGCAGGTCATCCTGGAGAAGCTGCCCAGCCAGGAGGAAGAAGACCAGCAGGACATCCGCGCCGCCCTGCACCACCTCGGCCTGCTGCCGGAGCGCCGTTCAGGTGAGGACCGCCGCGAGCAGGCCCGCGCCGCCCGTGCTCTCGCGGGTGATAACGGCGGCGACCGCCGCGCCAACAGGGATCGCCGCCAACCCCGCGACCTCAGCGACTGGCTGCCCAAGGCGTAGCTGTACTGCTTTACAAGGGTAACATAAAGAGTCTACTACTGTTCGTTTGATAGAACCTGCACCTATTTAGAGGTGCTTGAGGAACCGTTCGGGGCTGTTGAGGAACGCGCGCGTGATGGTGACGTGCTCTAGCTCGCCGTAGGTGACGGGGTGAATCGGCGGCGCGTCGAAGCTGAGGATGGTTGCGCCGGGGAAGGCCATGATGATGGGCGAGTGCGTGGCGATGATGAACTGCGTCTTCTGCTCCACCATCTGCTTCAGCATCGAGAGGAAGGCAAGCTGCCGCGCCGGGGAGAGCGGCGCTTCCGGCTCGTCCAGCAGGTAGAGGCCGTCGGGCACGAAACGCGCCTGGAAGAACTGCAAGAAGCTCTCCCCGTGCGAGAAGCTGTCCAGGTCGCCGCCGTAACGGTGCTCCAACTCGTGCAACTCGCGCAGGAAGGGCGTCCGCGCCAGATTCAGCGCCAACTCGGAGCGGCCCTCGTACTCCGCCTCCAACTCCTTCAGGTCGTGCTCCAGCCCGGCGCGAATCTGCGCCAGTCGCTTCACATAGCCGAAGAAATCTTCAGCGCGCAGGAAGAACCCCTTCCGGCTCCGGCGCTGCCACGACAGCCGCAGGTGCCGGGCGAGGCTGCGCGCGGCGGAGAGCGTCGGGTCGTCCTCCGCGCTCTCGCTTCCGGCAGTCGTCGCGCCCGCTGCCGCGGCGATTGCTTCCAGCAGCGTGGACTTGCCGGAGCCATTCTCGCCCACCAGAAAGGTGACGGGTGAGGCGAACTCGATCCGTTCCAGGGAGTGAATCGCCGGAATGCTGAACGGGAAGCGCGCTGCCTCCTCCGCCTCCATCCGGCGCAGACTGACCGCTTTGAGGTGAATCGTCTGGCTGTTCATGCCTCGACTGTACTACAGGGGCGCGTCAGCTTGGGTCCGTCAGCCGCCCGATGAACAGGAGTGTGCCCGTCGCGTTGTCCCGAATGAGGTAGATGAAGGGTCGGTCCAGCACCATCACCGCCGGGTCTTCCGGCGGCATCGCCGCGCTCTCCGTCATCGCCACCGCCGTCGCGGCGGCGGCCTCGGTGCCCTCCTCGTCCACCGCGATGAATGCCTTGTGCAGCACCTCGCTAATCGCCAGCGACTGCGTGCCGTCCATCCCAGAGAAGTCCGCAGCATCAAAGGCGGCGGGCATCCCCATCGCCTTCAGTATCTCGACGAGGCTGAAGGCCGACTCATAGGTGAACTTCGGCATCGTCAGGACGACCTCTTCATAGGCGAGGCTCCCCAGGATGCTCTCGGCCTGCTCGCCCGAAAGCGCCGCCTCGAACGCCTCGAACTCGCCTTCCGCCGGGAGGATGGCGACGAACGAGACATCCGCGCCCCGGTACGGCAGTTCGATAGCCTGATAGCCCTCGCCCTCAACGTAGCGGTAGCTCTCCGTCTGCGCCATCATGGGCACACTCACCTCGCCGCCGTCGAGCAGGTGGAAAGGTCGGTCCATCGTCGCCGATTCCTCGAACTGCGAGGCCCACGCCGCCGTGAAGTAGATAGCGTTCGTGAGCACCAGCCGCGTGCCCCCGTTGAGCACCCCTTCGGGAATCAAGTTCTCAATCTTCTCCTCGGTGGCGTCGCTCACCCAGTCGTTGATGGTCTGGCGTGCCGCCTCCGGGTCGCTCCCGAAGTCGAGCAGCCCCAGCCCCGCGCCGTAGTTCCGCGCCAGTAGGTCCAGAAACTCCGGGCGGAAGGCGTAGCCCTGCTGACCCCACAGCGCGTTGGCGATGTTAAGCTGGAAGCGCTCATCGGCCTCGCCCTCTGTTTCCTCCTCACCCTCTGTCTGCCCCAAACTGGAGAGTTCCAGGTCGAGCGCGTTGAAGGCTGGGTGCAGTTGCTCCTGCGGCAAATCGAAGTGCAGGGTCTGCGCCATCTGTTGCTCGGTCTCGCCGCGTGCGCCCGCGTAGGTCATCGCCAGCGCCAGGGAGATGCTGTAGGGCGAGTAGAAGAGATTGCCCTCCTCGGCGCGCAACTGCTGGTACACATCCCACGCGAAGGCGTTGTTGCCCGCCACCAGCGTTTGTAGCTCATCGCCTGCCACTTCCGGCGACTCGTCGCGCTCCGCCTCGGCCTGTGTTATGTTCGGCAGGTTCACCTCGTGCGGCTCCACTTCCTGCGGCTCGACAGTTGGTTCGCCCGTCTGAATCGTGCCGGAGTTGCACCCCAGCAACACGAGCGCGACCACCATGACGGCCAAAGCGAGAAACCCTCTTGCATAGCCTCTCCTGTTGTGCTTCCTGCTCATCATAAGCTCCTTGCTATCTTGGGTCCACGAGCCGCCCCGCGAAGAGCACGGTACCCGTCGCGTTCTCCCGAATCAGGTAGATAAAGGGTCGGTCCAGCGTTAAGGTAATCGGTTCGCTGGGCGCAGCGCCAGCCGTCTCTACTAGCACCGCAGTCGCCGCCGCAGCCTCCGTGCCCGCCTCGTCCACCGCCACGAATGCCTTGTGTAGCACGTCGCTGATGAACAGGTCGAGGGTGCCGTCCATACCGGAAAAGTCGGCAGCTTCAAAGGCTGCGGGCATTCCCATCGCCTTCAGTGCATCGGTGAGGCTGAAGGCCGACTCGGTGGTGAACCTGGGCATCCTGAACAGAACCTCCTGAAACTCAAGGCTCTGTACGATTTCCTCCACCTGTTCGCCCGATAGTGCTGCCTCGAAGGCGTCGAACTCTCCTTCCGCCGGGAGGATGGCGACGAACGAGACAGTCCCGCCCTCGTAGGATAGTTCGATGGCCTGATAGCCATCACCCTCTCCGTAGCGATAATCCTCCTGCTGGACCATCATCCGGACGGTGACTTCGCTCCCATCGGGCAGGTAGAACGTGCCATCCCGCGTGGACGGCTCCTCGAACTTGGAGGCCCACGCCGCTGTGAAATAAATAGCGTTGGTCAGCACCAGCCGCGTGTCAGCGGAGAGGGCATTGGAGGGAACCAAGTCCTGAATCTTCTCTTCGGTGGCATCGCTCACCCAATCGTTGATGGTCTGCCGCGCGGCCTCCGGGTCGCTCCTGAAGTCGAGCAGCCCCAAGCCCGCGCCATAGTTCCGCGCCAGCAGGTCCAGGAACTCCGGGCGGAAGGTGTAGTCCTGCTGGCCCCACAGCGCGTTAGCGATGTTAAGCTGGAAGCGCTCGTCGGCCTCACCCTCTGTTTCCTCCTCACCCTCTGTCTGCCCCAAACTGGAGAGTTCCAGGTCGAGCGCGTTGAAGGCGGGGTGCAACTGCTCCTGCGGTAGGTCGAAGTGCAGCGTCTGCGCCATCTGCTGCTCGGTCTCGCCGCGTGCGCCCGCGTAGGTCATCGCCAGCGCCAGGGAGATGCTGTAGGGCGAGTAGAAGAGATTGCCATCCTCTGAGCGCAACTGCTGGTACAGGTCCCATGCGAAAGCGTTGTTGCCCGCCACCAGCGTTTGTAGCTCATCGTCCGCCACTTCCGGCGACGTGTCCCGCTCCTCCTCCGACTGCGTTGCATTGGGTAGGTCCACCTGTTGCGACTCGCCAGTCCGAATCCTTCCGGCGCTGCACCCTGATAACACGAGCGCGGCCAGCAAGGCGGTCACAACCATAAATCTACTTACATATCCCGGCTTCATGGTTCTCTCCTTCTGTATGGCACGGGATTATTCTCCCACCACTCCCAAAACGGCAAAAACCGCGCGAAAGTTCCCGATGCCGGAAGGAGCGGCGTCGGGTTTGGGCGAGATGCTATCATCGTCTATTCGTGATGTGCTCGAATACGTGTTAAGGAAGTCAGAAAATGGAACAGATTGTAACGGTTGTCCTCATTGCCGGAATGCTCTGGGCGCTCATCACTCTCTACAGAGCGCATTCCCGCCCACTATGCCCGGAGTGCAACAGCAATCAAATAGGGGTCGTGTCAAAGGAGCCGCTTGGAATGCGGGACGTTGCGTATCATGGAGGCAGTGACGGGGGCGGTTACGCCTCGGTTCAGGTGGGGTATCAGGTCACGACGCGTTGCAACGCGTGCAAGGCACAGTGGACCACGACCATGACGGAGACGAATTAAATCAGACCTGTCTCACTCGTCCAGCAACCTCGCGCGGCGCACTACGTCCTTCCCGAACCGCTTGCGAAGATCGTCCAGCGTTTCGGCAATCTTCGCGTCGCGCGGGTCCGGGTTTTCCGCAAACAGGTCGAGTTGGTAGCCGACATGCCCCACGAGATTCGACACGCCCACGCCTATGAGCCGCGCGCTGAGGCCGCGCCCCCACTCGCGCGCCAGCAGCGCCACCGCCGCTTCGTAGATGGGGCGTGAGAGGTCCGTCGGCGCGTCGAGGGTCGTCGAGCGGGTGAGCGTTTGGAAATCGGCGTGGCGCAGCTTGAGCGTCACCGTGCGGCCCTGCAAACCCTTCGCGCGTAGCCGCGCCGCGACGTGCTCCGCCTGCTCCAACAACTCTCTCTCAAGCGTCGCGCGGCTGTGAACGTCGCGCGCGAAGGTGTTCTCGTGCGAGATGCTCTTCGTAGGCTGGTCCGGCTCCACCTTTGAGGTCGAGATGCCCCGTGCCTTCAGCCACAAAGACTCGCCCTGCTTCTCTCCGAACTCGCGCACCAGCGTCGCCCGTTCCAGGGTTGCCAACTGCCCCACCGTCACGATGTCCCAGCGCTGCAATCGCTGGGCCGTCATTGGCCCAATGCCCGGAATATCCTTCACCGGACGCGGCGCGAGATAGGCGGCCTCCTCACCCGGAGGCACGACTCGGATGCCTCGTGGCTTCGCGTCCCCCGAAGCAATCTTTGCAAGCAGTTTGTTCGTCGCCAGCCCCAACGACGCGGGCAGTGAAAGCTCCGCCTGAATGTGCTGCTGTAGCATCCGGGCAATCTGAAGCGGCTCGCCAAAGCGCAACTCGCAGCCCGCCACATCCAGGTACGCCTCGTCCACCGATACCTTCTCGACGAGCGGCGTAACCGCCTCCAGTATCGTCATCACGCGCCGCGAGTACTCCCCATAGAGGCCATGACTGGAAGAG
>DASVVH010000649.1:0-3071 GCA_036386615.1 Ardenticatenaceae bacterium | reverse complement strand
CGCCACCCGCAGCGCCTCCGCCACCGTTGGGACCACCCGTGCCTCAAAAGCCCCCACCGCCGGATGCGCCATTAGCTCTGACGGCTCCGCTGCCCGCGACGTGTGGCTCGCCCGCGTCAGGATGAGACGGTCAGCCAGAGGCGCGAACGCGGGCAGCAGCGTTCCAATATCCTTGTCCCGCATGATGCCCAGCACCAGCGTGCTCCGCGCCCACCCCTCCGGCACCGACTCGCGCAGCGCCGTCACCAGCGCCGCCGCGCTCTCCACCGTGTGCGCCCCGTCCACTACCAGCAGGGGGCGGCGTTGCAGCACCTCCACCCGCGCGGGCCATTCCACCTCCGCCAACCCCTCGCGTAGCGCCTCCTCCTCCCACGCGATGCCCTGCTCGCGCAGCGCGTGCAGCGCCCGCACTGCCACCGTCGCGTTCGCCACCTGATGCGCCCCCAGCAGCGACAGGCACAGGCCCGTATAGACCACCTCCCCCGATCCGGCTGCCACAATGTCAAAATCCTGCCCATCCAGCGACGTAGCCCTCCGCTTCCCCGTCCACTCCTCGGAGACCACCGTCAACGGCGCGCCGCGCTCCTCCGCCATCTGCCGCAGTACCCCCAGCGCGGCGGGCGGCTGTCCCGCTGTCACGGCAGGCACGCCCCGCTTGATGATGCCCGCCTTCTCGGCGGCAATCTCCTCGATGGTGTTGCCCAATACGGCAGTGTGCTCCAATCCAAGCGGCGTGATGACACTTACGAGCGGCGTGATGAGATTCGTCGCGTCCAGCCGCCCACCCAGCCCCACCTCGAAGACCGCCACCTCCACACCCGCCTCCGCGAACCACACAAAGGCCATCGCCGTCAGCGCCTCGAAGGTCGTCGTCCCCTCGAACGCCTCGAAATCGGGGCGCAGCCGCTCTACGAGCGCCACGAAATCCGCCTCCGGGATGAGCGCCCCGTTGATGCGTAGCCGCTCCCGCGCATCGTGAAGGTGCGGCGAGCTAAAGAACCCTGTCCGGTGCCCCGCCGCCCGCAGCACCCGCTCCATCATTGCCGACGTGGACCCCTTGCCCTTCGTCCCCGCGACGTGGACCGCCCGCAGCCGCTCCTGTGGGTTGCCGAGCCGCGCCATCAGCGCCCGCAGCCGCTCCAGCGTGTACTCCCCGCGCGTCTCCGGCGGCGTCGTCTCAAAGTTGACCAGCGTCCAGATATACTCCAGCGCCTCTCGATAGTCCACGAATGACACCTCTTTTGATGATGGAATTGACCCAGGAGAAGCCGTTTGCTCATCCATTCTACACCTTACCATATCCACCTATTCAGCCCCAATAATGGACCCCGTTCCTCAGAGTAAGTCCGAGTCGAGGGTTACTGGTGTACCTAACCCTTGTTCTATGAATATTTGGATCTTTGAGTATAATAGAATTTGAGTTGGAGTCTACATCAAGATACTGATGTGCCCCATATTGAACTCCGCGTAGGTTCCCGAGAAGGAGATCTGACATGGCTAAAAGAAACCCTTTCACCTGGCAGCAGAACTTCATCAGACTTCCCTCTGGAATTCGCGCGAAGCTTGCGAACATTGATGAAGATGATTTAGTGGTTGCTGCTGTCAAGAGGATTGCGAGATCCGATATTGAAGCTGGGCGATATGCCCACTTAGGTATACAAGCTACAGAGGGGAACATTGAATTTCCTGGAAGAGTTGTGCCACCGCCGCGTATTGGAAGATACTCTCGTTATAACGTTCAAGGCAGAGTGATCCGCCTAAAAGACCTGCCAAAAGTCACCAAGACGCAAGATTTAGAAGCCCCAAACTTTGGTGACTGGTCCAAAGGTTCTCATACGGTTAGCTGGGAGCGAGAGGTATATCAACGTGATGACTGGCCTCCCAAGTTCCTAACCATTGAAATCTCCCTCGTCGGCGAGGAAGTAGGTGAAGGCAACTTATTGTTCAAGTTTCAGGTTGAACAAGTTCTAAACAAGCGCGACCCGATTTTTGAGCAGTACTTGCTATATAACCTGAACCTGCTCCAAGAAAATACCGGAGTGTCGGATGTATTTGCAAGTGACGCCACCCTAGCGGACTATCTTGGGACCATACAGGTAGCTTGGGAGATCTTGCCTCCCGGCGAGAGAGATGAAAACATTGCGCGGATACTGTCGGGGACCAATGCAAGTCCTCAACAGCGAACCGCTTTTACGGATCGATACGACTTTCTAATCAGCTTGGGGCCCGAAAAGATAATCAGAGGCAACAGTGGCTTTCAGCGCTACTTCGGCGCGCAATTCGCCGATGATCTAGTTGCTTTTGAGAATGTAGAGTACGGCAATGCCATATATGTCATGTTTGAAGACTGGGTAGAACTGAGTAGAAGGAGCCGCCTAGAACTCCTTAGTGGGCCACAAGACCAGTTCGAGCGAGTAATACACCGCTCAGGCTGGCAAAGGAGATTAAGGCGTATTATTGAGCAGAGGCGCAATGGCCCGCGTTGAACCAAGGGTACTTAGTAATTGAAGTAACAGCAATGCTCGTGTCCGCGCTACAGTTTCGCAGATGTTTATGAAGGCTGAGTGGAAGCTCACCTGTAAGGGCGGGTTCCCTTCAGTGAACTCGCCCGTCAAGCAGCGCCAACAAAGCAAATTAAGCCGTGCAAAGGCATGGGCTAACCATGCAGGAGCGTCAACCCATCCTATCAGCACCGCAAGCCGCACCGATGCCGTAAGAGTCCGTAGGACGGCGAAACTCGTAGCCGGGGGTGGAGCGGAGCGTAACCCTCGGCGGCGTGGCCGGATAGACCCCGCTTTAAACCTACGGCAGCTTCCAAAAACACCCCACTTCCCTACTAGACAAATCGAACATTTGTAGGTATAATCCCCATCTCGATTACCCCAGTCTATCTTGAAACTCAGGAGCTAGAGTGAATCCCTCTGTGTCGTTCTCGCCTAAAGCGCCTACCGTTGGTTGTGTTCTTCGTGTCTCTGTGGTGAAAATCCGTTTTCCGCCAAACAGAGAATCGCATACGATGTCGGGAACTGTACGGATACATGCCGGAAACTGCGCGGAACCGCACCGGCTCC
>DASVVH010000648.1:0-5957 GCA_036386615.1 Ardenticatenaceae bacterium | reverse complement strand
CGTTCTGATTACTGGCGGTGCTGGCTTCCTTGGCTCCCACCTCTGCGACCGCTTCATCGCCGAGGGGCACGATGTGATTGCGATGGACAACCTTCTCACAGGTGATCGTCGCAACGTCCGCCACCTTGAAGACCACCCGCGATTCAGCTTCGTACATCACAACGTCACCCGCTACATCAAGCTGGATGGGCCGCTAGACGCCATCCTGCATTTCGCCTCTCCAGCCAGCCCGGTGGACTACCTGGAACTTCCCATCCAGACCCTCAAGGTCGGTTCGCTGGGAACTCACAACACGCTTGGCCTCGCCAAGGCGAAGGGCGCGCGCTTCATGCTCGCCTCGACGAGCGAGGTCTACGGCGACCCCCAGGTGCATCCGCAGGACGAGACGTATTGGGGCCATGTCAACCCTGTTGGTCCACGCGGCGTCTACGACGAGGCCAAGCGCTTCTCCGAGTCCATGACGATGGCCTACCACCGCGCCCACGATGTAGACACCCGCATCATCCGCATCTTCAACACCTACGGCCCTCGTATGCGCTTGAACGATGGCCGGGTCGTGCCGAACTTCATCACCCAGGCCCTGCGCGGTGAGCCGCTTACCATCTACGGCGACGGCTCACAGACACGCTCCTTTACCTTCGTTTCGGACCTCGTAGATGGCATCTACCGCCTGCTGCTCAGCAATGAGGTCTACCCGGTCAACGTAGGCAATCCCGGCGAGTTCACCATCCTCGAATTCGCAACCCTTGTCAACGAAATGACGCAGAACCCCGGCGGTCTCCGTTTCGAGGAGCTTCCCACCGACGACCCCAAGCAGCGCCGCCCCGACATCACCAAGGCGCAGCGCGTTCTGGGGTGGACACCCAAGGTCAGACTCGAAGCTGGCCTAGAAATGACGATTCCCTACTTCCGCGAGCGTATGGCCGCGTTGCAGCAAAGTCTGTCAAGCATGTGAGGCAAATCAAAAGGGCGCTCTCATGGAGCGCCCCTGCTATAGAGTAAAGTGTCCCTGCTGCTATTGGCTCACGAGCCGGTAGAGCGTCCCGTCAAAGGCCGTGACGTAAAGCTCGCCCGCCTCGTCCTCGCCAAACGAGCTGATGTTCACCCCCGATTCCAGCACGATGGTCGGCTCCATAAATGCTTCCGTGTCGGCGGGGATAGCCCAGACAATGCCGGAGCCAAAATCCGCGAAGAAGTAGCCGCCCTGAAGCTCCGGGAACTCCGACCCCCGGTAGACGTACCCTCCCGTAATCGAGATGCCGAGGTCGTGCGAGTACTCCGTCACGGGCGCTACCAGCCCCTCCGTTGAGCAGTTCTGCTCGCTAAAGCAGTGCGCGCTCTCTGTGATGGGCCAGCCAAAGTTGAGGCCGGGTGCGTCGCTGGGGACGCGGTTGACCTCCTCCCAGGCGTTTTGACCTACATCCGCCAGCCACAGGTCGCCCGTCTCCCGGTCAAAGCTGTAGCGCCAGGGGTTCCGCAGGCCAATCGCCCAGACGGCAGGCGCGCCACCCTCGCCACTGGCGAACGGGTTATCGGCAGGCACCTCGTAACCTGTCTCACCGCTCACGTCAATGCGGAGCATCGCGCCCAGCAGCGTATCGGGATTCTGTCCGTTGCCGAAGCGGTCTCCCGCCGCGCCACCGTCCCCCATCCCAATCCACAGGTACCCGTCCGGCCCGAAGATGAGGTGGCCGCCGTTGTGGTTGGCGGCGGGCTGCTCTATCGTCAGAATCGCTTCCGCGCGGGCCGGGTCCGCCACATTGGGGTCGCTGCTGGTACGATACCGCGCGATGACGGTATTCCCCTGAAGGTTGGTGTAATTGATGTAGAACCGTTCAGGTCGCCCTGGTTCAAAGGCGAGGCCCAACAGTCCCTGCTCATAGTCGGTGGACACACTACCACTAATATCTAGGAAGGGTGTGTCAAGCGCCTCGCTCCCCTCCAGAACCCAGATGCGGCCTCCTTTCTCCGCGACGAAGAGCCGCCCGCTCCCGTCGCCCGCGTGCGTCACGACCAGAGGTTCAGCGAAGTTCGAGTTAATAGGTTCGAGCGCAACCGATATTGCGACTGGGTCGAATGGTGTACCTGCTTGGGACGGTGGCTCCGCTTCGGCTGTCGCCGAAGGTTCTTCGCTCGTGGTAAGTGTGCCCTCCGCCTCCGTTACCGCCGTCGGCTCTACGCTCTCGGCGGGTGGGGCCGTTGACGATGGCACTATAGTTTCTGTTGCAGCAGGTGATGCAAGCGTTTCCGTCGCCTGCGCTTCGGATGCGGGAGCCGAAGTGGCTGTCACCTCTATGACTGGTGATTCCTGCGTCGCAGGCTGCGACAGGTCGTCAGACTGTGTGCCGCCTGCACAGGCGGTGAGTAAGAGAAGGAACAGGACGAGAAATCGTTGACGCATGGGGTCTCCACATTCGTAAGGCCGAGTATCAGCACGAATGTAAACGGTAGCCGCCGATGCCTTTCATGACAAGTCGGCGGCTCCTCAGTACAATCTGTTCTGCAAGTTCGTGTCTCTGGCACCAGAATTGAACGGTGCAGACACCTCAGCGATATAGATGATGATAGAATGAGAGTGAATCTAGTTGTGGTTCGATGGACAAGCTGATAATTGACTTACGTGGGGTAAGCCGCCGCTACGAATCAGGGGAGCGCAGCGTTCACGCCCTGCGGAATGTGTCGCTCACCGTCCTACAAGGGGAGTTTGTGGCGCTTGTAGGGGCAAGCGGCAGTGGGAAATCCACCTTGTTGGGGCTGTTGAGCGGGATTGACAAGCCAACCGACGGCGAGGTCGTGGTGGCCGGACGCCGCATTGACCAACTCAGCGAAAACGACCTGGCACGGTGGCGACGGCAGAGTGTCGGCATCGTCTTCCAGTTCTTCCAGCTTCTTCCGACGCTGACCGCCTTGGAGAACGTGTTGCTGCCGATGAGCCTGAACGGGCGAACTGACGAGATGAAGGCACGCGCCCTGCTGGCAGAGATAGGGCTGGCGCATCGGATGCACCACCTGCCGACAGCGCTTTCCGGTGGTGAGCAGCAGCGCGTGGCAATTGCTCGCGCGCTGGCTAACGACCCGCCGCTCCTGCTGGCTGACGAGCCAACGGGCAATCTGGACGAGCAAACGGGAGCGGAGATTATGGAGATGATTGCGTCGCTTCCTTCGCGCGGGAAGACCGTGCTGCTCGTCACGCACGACCCGGACCTCGCGGCGCGGGCTGACCGCATCATCCACATGGCAAACGGGGCTATAGTTCGGGAAGAGCAACGATGAGGCGAGGCGACCTGATAGCCGTCGGTGGCTACCTTCTTGCAGCGGTTGGGGCAATTAGTTTAGCCGAGCGCCTACGGGAACGAGGCGTTCCAGCACGGTACACGCGCAAGCTGGTGCATGTGGCAGCGGGCCTGTCGCCGCTCTACGTCATCCGGTTCGCCGACACGAAGTGGGCGGGCGTTCTGCCATATGCCGTGACGGTGGTAACAAACGCTGTTTTCTGGCGGCGGGGTACGTTCCAGGCAATGAGCAGCCAGGAGGGGACGCCGGGCATCGTCTACTTCCCGTTGATTCAGACGCTCATGCTGGCATGGCTGTGGGAGCCGCGCAGTTTCTCGTCAAGGCTCCACGTCGCGCTGGCCGCGCTGCTCACACTCGCTCTGGGTGACGCGGCGGCGGCACTGGTTGGGCAACAGTGGGGGCGGCATCGTTATGGTCTGCGGGACAACGAGAAATCGTGGGAGGGCAGCGCCGCGATGCTGACGGTCACGGTTTGTGTGGTGGGCGCAACGTTGCAGGTCGCCGGGGTTCCACAGTGGCCGGAGGCGGCATTGCTGGCGGGGGTAACGGCAACGGGCGTTGAAGCGCTATCCCCGCACGGGCTGGACAACCTGACGGTGCCCGCCTCTGTAGCGCTTGTGCTGCTTGCGGTGTTATAATACCGTAGCCTGAAGGCTGCTCATTCGCACCATAGACTCAAAGGGGAGTCAGCTATGCTTCGCAATACGTTCTTGACACTGTCGGGCAGCGAGAGGTTGCGGCAGGTATCCAGGGATTTCGCTCCGGCGCGTAAGGTGTCGCGCCGCTTCGTGGCAGGGGAGACCCTTCAGGAAGCAATCGAGGTAATTCGTAACCTGGAACGAGAAGGGCTGGCGGGAATCCTCGATTACCTGGGAGAAAACACGGATGACGAGGCGGAGGCGACGGCACATACCGATGAGCAGATGCGTGCGCTCGCCAGGATTGATGAGGAGAAGCTGGACGGATATGTTTCGGTGAAGCTTACGGGCATGGGATTGGATATTTCGACGGAGCTTGCGACGGATAATTTGCGCCGCGTGCTGGAGCAGGCACGAAAGCATGGAAACAGCTTCGTGCGGATTGATATGGAGGCCAGTGATTACATTGATCGCACGCTACGAATTTACCAGCAGATGCGCCGCGAGGGCTTCGAGAACGTTGGGGTAGTCATTCAGAGCTATCTTTACCGAAGCGAGCGCGACGTGCTGCGGCTGATTGATATGGGTGCGTCGGTCAGGCTGGTGAAGGGTGCATACGACGAGCCGCCGCACCTTGCCTTCCCGGACAAGGCCGATGTGGACGCTAACTTTGTGCATCTGATGAAGCTGCTCATGAGCGATGAGGCGCGTGATAAAGGGGTCTACGTGGCTGTTGCCACCCACGACCCGCAGATGATTGAAGCTACCAAGAGCTACGTCACCGAGCACAACATCCCGCGAGACGCGTTTGAGTTCCAGATGCTCTACGGCATCGCCACCAAAATGCACCACCAGCTTGCAGGTGAAGGCTATCGCTTCCGCGTGTACGTTCCCTACGGCACGCATTGGTATCCCTACTTCATGCGGCGACTTGCGGAGCGGCCCGCGAATGTGCTGTTCATCACGCGCAGCTTGTTCCGCCGGTAGCTTTTGTTAATGGGGCACTTGTTGTAGGCGACGAATCGTGCAACAATAAAGCGCGCTGGGTTGTAGGCCAGCGCGCTCCACTCACTATTATTCAGGTTTGATTATGTTGAAGCCTCTAGTGTGCTCGTTTCCCGTTGCTGCTCCACAGCGTCCCGCCGGAGAGTTGCTCAAGAGGCAGTATTGGATACGAGGGCTGAACGTCATCGATCACTACAAATTTCCTTGGCGAAAATGTTGATTCATAAGGTGGTTGGGGAGGCGGGGGTGCCTCCGTCCAGCGTGTGATGGACTTCGCGTCGAAGGAGTCTTTAGGGTGAGAACATTCGCTGAGCATTGTCAACCATCCTGTCTGGAATGCGAAGAGAGCCACTTGTAAGAATGGCTCAACCATTCAGCCTTGAGGCCCCTGGCCCAGGCTGGTACGTCAAGAATTCAGTATACCTACCTTTTCTATCAGTGGTCTCCTGATTTTCTCCAAGTTTTCTTGCAGCCTCTTTCCCCCTGGCCTCTTTTCGCTTATCCTCTCCGGTGAATGTCCGAACAGGAGGAACCACCTGGCATGCAGAGTGAATCTCTACAAGATGCCGTCCAAGATGCACTACGAAGCTACGATGACCTGGAGGAGCTACGCAAATCGCCTCTCAGTGAGTTAGAAGCCATCTGGCCCATCCCGCCAGCGACCAAGCCGTTTATGGCCGATCCGATGAAGGGGCTGGCCGTGCGGCGGTTCCTTGACCGGGCCGTGATGCGGCTTAAGCAGACAAGCCCTGATGATGCCCGGCTGGTGGAAGAGCGGTTCATTCGGGGACGGCAGGTGAAGGAGCTAGAGGCGGCGTCACTGGTCTCGGCCTCTTCGTTCTACTCTCGCCTGAACCGACGTGTGATACCCGCACTGGTTAGCATCGTGGCTCAGATGGAAGTGGAGGCGATGACGGCACGCCAGCAGGAGATACACGAGAAGACGGCTTCTCTACCCGCCCCAACCTATCAACGGCTGGTTGGCGTTGACCACTATCTGAATCAACTGTGGCGAGTGCT
>DASVVH010000647.1:0-3786 GCA_036386615.1 Ardenticatenaceae bacterium | reverse complement strand
TTGCCCGTGTTGGCGTAGCGTAGCGTGAAGACGACCTGCCCACCCGGCGCAACCTGATTGCGATCCGCCTCCTGTTGGAGCGTCAGCACGGGGCGCGGCGCGTTGACGTGAGTCGAGGCGCTGGACGTGGCTGGAGTCGTCTGCGGGGAGCTAATCGTCGCGGGGTTGACCACCGGAATCGGAGCGGCAGCGGGATAGGGGTTCTGGACGACAGCGGTGAAGCTCACCGTGAAAGGCCCCTCGCCGGATGCGATGTCGCCCACGTTCCAGGTAATCGTTCCGGCTCCGCTATCGTACACCCCGTCATCGTTCGGGCTAATCGAGGTGAGGCCCTGCGGCAGCGTGTCTACAATCACCGCGTCCCTCACGCCAATGGGCGAATCGTTGGCGTAGCGAATCGTGTAGACCAGTGTGTCGCCGGGGTTGGCGGTAGCTTTGTCCACCGTCGTCAGGATAGTGAGGCGAGGCGCGCCGACGCCCACCTGCGCGGGGTCCGTCGTGAGCGTGCCCTTGCTGCTCGTGACCGTCGCCACGTTGGAGTAGGTTCCGACAGCCGAGGGTGCCCGCGCCGTGAAGACCAGCGTGCGGCTGCTCGTCGCCGGAACGGTGGCGGCAGAGGAGAAGGCCCACTCGATGCTGCCCGTCGCGTTCACGGCTGGCAGCGCCGTCGCCGCGCCCAGCGTGCCAGCGCCCGTGCTCAGGTAGGCGAAGCCGGGGGGCAGCGTATCCTGAATCGCGCTCACGGTGATAGGCGCACTGGTCGTGTTGCTCACCGTAATCGTGAACTCCACCGTGTCGCCCGCAGTCACCTGCGAGGGGCTGGCCGATTTACTGGCAGAGGGTGGCGGCGTGCCGCACGAGTTGAGGAAGCGCGCCTGAACGATGCCAGCGGCGGGCGTCGGGTTGGCAAAGTTCTTCGTCCCTGGCTGGCTGTCGGCCTGCGTCTGCGTGAGGTGGCTCCAGGTCACGTTGTTCTGGGCGTCCTGCGCGCGGACCCCGATGAGGTGCTGCCCCTGCGCCAGCGCGGAGGAGTTCCAACTCGCGGTCCAGGTGCCGACAGGATTGCCCGCGCTGCTGGCGGATGCGGCGGGGTTCCACGTCTCCCCGTCGTCGTTCGCCTGCCCGTCGGAGTTCGCGTCGTAGTAGGAGTAGAAGTCAACCGACGTGACGCTGGTCTGGCGGAAGGCAGTGAGCGAATCCAGAACCTGAGCCGTGAGGGTCGCGGGGCCGCAGCCGTTGGCGCTCACCGACTGCACGATGGGTTGGGGGATGGTGCCGTCCAGCGTGATGATGTCGCCGAATGGCGCGGGCCGCGTCGGGTCGGCAATGTAATCACCGTTCAGCACCACGTCCTTTTGCAGGGGGTTGTTCAGGCTGTTGGCGGTGGCGAACAGGAAGGAGATCGGCGTGTTCGCGTTGACCTTCGGTCCGCCCACTGCCGAGGCGTCGAGGAGGCCAAGCGGAATCTGGTAGTCAATGAAGTACTCGCTGCAATTCTCCTCGCGGGAGAGGGTCGAGCGGGTGGTGCCGTAATCCCAGACGGTCTCGTTGCTCCCGTTCGGCCAGTTGGGGCTGGGGGTCAGATTGTTCTGAAAGTTCAGAATGCGATTCGTCCCGTCAACGAAGGCTGTGGGGTTGTGCGCCAGCAGGTGAATGTTGGCATTATTCACGTAGTCAATGGACTGACTGTTGGTGTTGCTGTAGATACCTGCAAGCCTGTCGATCGCCGTAGACGGGCTGCCGCTGCTGCCGTCGAGATGCACGGCGTACTCCCGGAAACCGTCGCCGTCCACGTCAATGAGGACCGTCCACAGCGCGGAGTTCCAGGGGTCGCCCGAACTGTAGGTGCCCGCGCTCGGACCTGTCGCATACGTGTTGGCAACCTGCTCCGTGCGCCAGCGGAAGAAGATGGTGCTCTTCGCCGTGTCGTACTGGTAGTAGACGCTAGGTTCGCTCAGGTCCGTACAACCGGAACTGATATTGACATAGTTTTGCGGCGACGTACCACCATTCGAGGGGTCCTGGTTGCGATTGTCCTCGATGTTGGTCTGCTGCATCGTGTAAGGAATCCAAGCGCTGTCGCCCGGCCACTGCACGGGCGGGAAGTGGACGGCGGCCCCATTGCCGTTCTCCCAGGCGGGAGGGAAAGGGTGCGCCTGCGCCGGGAAGACGAGGGCGAACATTGCCACGAGGCTTGCCAGCCCAACCAGAAAGGCGAGCGCCCGCCGCCGGGCAAGGAACAGACTTCCGTACTGCGCTGCAAACTGCTTGTTTCTCAGGAATTCAGATATTGACTTGACACTCACGGTTGGCTGCTCCTCGCGTACAGGGGATGTGAACCCAATCGCCGCCCATGTTGGTACGACAGGAACCAGAGGCACCGTGGTGCCCCTTGCCTGCCTGCTCTAGACGGTACGGCGCGGTCTACTCAGCAGTCTATTCGATGGTTCTCTGATATACGATAGGACTTTAGTCCCCGGATGTAAGCAAGGCGGGTCCGTCGGAACACAAAAGACCCCGGAGGTTTGAAACCTCCGGGGTCTGGTTGAAGAAGCGAGAAATCAGGCGGGTTCGAGTTGCTGCTTGGCGCGCTTGGTGATTTTCTGGCGGCTCTCGGTGTCCAAAATCTTCTTGCGGAGGCGGATGGACTTGGGCGTGACCTCCACCAACTCGTCCTCCGAGATGTACTCGATGGCGTTGTCCAGGCTCATGTCAACGGGCGGCGTGAGACGAACGGCATCGTCGGCCCCGTCGGCGCGGAAGTTGGTGAGCTGCTTCCTTTTGGTGACGTTGATGGCGAGGTCGCCGGGGCGGCTGTGCCGCCCGATAATCATCCCCTCATACACCTCCACGCCGGGGCTGATGAAGAGCGCGCCGCGCTGCTGGGCATTGTCCAGCGCGTAGGCCGTGCTGTTGCCCACCTCCAGATTGACCAGTGAGCCAACGTCGCGCCCCTCGAAATCCCCGTAGGCAGTTGTCAAATGGTCTATTTATCTCTTTACAATGAAAAGGGATTGAGATGGCCTATAATGCTTCTCTTGCGCTTTGTCCCAGTTACCGCCAAAATATAGGTGTCCTCAAGACTGGAAGTGCCTGGATGAAGGTGTTATACTCCGCCCAACGGTATGTAACGCTGAAAATAGAATGAGTTGCTCTATTCCAATATAGGTTGTTACCAACGTCTTGATTACCAAAACGTATAGAAAGGCTACAAAAGCAATATGGCTTGACGCGAGGGTACTACCTAACTACGTTTTAGTTCACGGGTTAGAACAATGGCTCGACAAGACGCTATAATTTCCATATTCTCTGGGGCGGGTGGTATGTCCTTGGGTTTCAGCCAAGCAGGGCTAAAGCCAATTATTGCTGCTGATGTTAGTGCTGATGCTTGCCACACTTATCAGGATAACCTAGGCATTGAAGCGTTCAATGTTGATCTCTCTGAGGACGATACAGCGTTCGAGCGGGCTCTTGCTGAGATTCATAAACCCTTTGCTATCATTGGTAGCCCTCCCTGTCAAGGGTTCAGTAGTGCTGGGCTGAAGAACGGCAATGACAAGCGGAATAAGGCAATCTTTCATTACCTTTCAGTAGTCGCAAGAACGCGTCCTAGATGGTTCTTTTTTGAGAATGTCGAAGGGTTACTTACTAGCAACAGTGGGAAAAGCGTTGTTGATTTGGCACGAGAATTTATCAATATTGGCTACAGAGTTCGCCTTGAGAAAGTAAATCTTGCTGCTTACGGCCTGCCACAAGGGCGCAAAAGAGTTATATTAATTGGGAATT
>DASVVH010000646.1:0-2851 GCA_036386615.1 Ardenticatenaceae bacterium | reverse complement strand
CGCGGAGGGCGTCCTGGGCACGGACGCGCTCGGTGATGTCCTGAAAGGTGATGACCGCTCCGACCACCTCCCCCGCCTCCCAGATGGGCGTGCTGATGTACTCGACGGGGAGGCTGGTGCCATCCTTCCGCCAGAAGCGTTCGGTGTCTACGGAGCGGGAGATGCCGTCCTTGATGGTGTCGAGGATGGGGCACTCTTCGCGGGGATAGGGGCTTCCGTCGGGCCTGGTGTGATGCACGAGGTCGTGCAGCAGCCGCCCGATGAGTTCTTCCTGGTCCCAGCCCAGCATGCGGGCGGCTGCCGGGTTGACGAAGGTGGTACGCCCGTCGCGGTCAATGCCGTAGATGCCCTCGCCCGCCGAGTTCAGGATGAGTTCGTTCTGGCGGCGGAGTTGTTCAATCGCCTCCTGCGCCTGTTTCTGCTCGGTGATGTCAATCATCACGCCGCGCAGCCTCACGGGCTGGTTGTTCTCGATGCCGACGCTAACGATGTCCCGCAGCCAGACGGTGCGCCCGTCGTCGGCAAACATGCGATATTCGAACTGGTGCGGCCTCATCTCCTCGGTGGCAATGGCGCAGAAGGGAACCGCCCAGTCGCGGTCCTCGGGGTGCATGTGGTCCTGCCAGAAGGTAGGCTCGTCCACCCAGCGCGTGGTCGGATAGCCCAAGAGGCGCTCGGCCTGCTGGCTGACAAAGGAGAATTCGACGGTTTGGGCGTCAGCCTCCCAGACGATGCCGTTAATGGAGTTGACGAGTTCTTCATACTGCTCCCGCAACTGCTGGCGGCTCTCCCCGACGCGCTCCAGCATGGTCTGGAAGGCGTCGAACAGTTGCCGCTCGTCCGAATCGTCGGGGAAGTGGCCGAGGGGCACCTGGGGGATGGTGCCGGGGTCGAGTGCGACTTGATTGAAGCAGTCCAGGAGAAGCTGGTAGGTGGGGTTCATGGCATCTCAACCATTTCTAGGGGCGGCTTAGTTGGTCTCGTTGACGGAGACGAGGCCGACGCGCACGGCGTAGAGGGCGGCCTGCATGCGGCTGACCATGCCCAGCTTGGAGAGGATATTGCTGATGTGCGTCTGCACGGTGCGCTCGCTGATGACGAGTTGGCGGCCAATCTCTTTGTTGGAGAGGCCGCGCGCCAGCAGGCGCAGAACCTCGGTTTCGCGCTCGGTGAGGGGGTCGGGGTCTTCGGTTTTCTGGGGCTGAGGGGTACGCACCTCGCGGAGGAGGCGGGCGGCGACTTCGGGGGAGAGTTGGACCTGCCCGGCGGCGGCGCGTTTGATGGCGCGGCGAAGCTCGTCAATCTCGGTGGTTTTGAGCAGGTAGCCGATGGCTCCGGCGCGAATGGCGTTGCCGACGGAGGCATCTTCGAGGACGCTGGTGAGGGCGATGACTTCTACTTCAGGAAGCTCCTGGCGGATGGCGGCGATGGCGGTGATGCCGTCCATAACGGGCATGAGCAGGTCCATCAGGACGACGTTGGGCTTGAGTTGGCGGGCGAGACGGAGGGCGACCTCGCCGTTTTGAGCCTCGCCGACGATTTCCAACTCCGGGTCCAATCTCAGGGCCATGCTCAGGCCCTCGCGCACGACGGCGTGGTCGTCAGCAAGCAGCACTCGGATTGTCATCTCTCCTCCAGTTCTGGTCAGTTGCAGGGGGCATGAAACACGGGAGAGCGCTACGTTGGAGATGAGAGCCTCCGACGTAGCGCGTACCTCATTCGATTGTGATGGCCTCCGTGCAAGACGTAGTGTGCCCTACGTGTTTTATCGGAGGTAAGGCAGGACGAGAAGGATTATACTGGTTACTGTGTTCAATCGTCAACGGTGTGTGAAGGTGAAAAGCAGCAGGCAGTTCGTGTGCTCGCCGCTACGCGGGTGGCAGCGCTGTGCTCCTACGATGATGGTCCCGCGTCCGGGAAGAAGATGCAGGTAATCGGGTGATAAAATTATTGTTGGTAGACGATCAGGCGTCGGTGAGGGCAGGGTTGAGGATGCTGCTGGCATTCCAGCCGGATATTTCTGTCGTCGGCGAGGCGGAGAATGGGGAGGCAGCGGTGACGCTGGCGGAGCGGCTGCACCCTGACGTGGCGCTGATGGATGTGGAGATGCCCCGGATGGATGGTATCGCGGCGACGGCGGCGATGCGGGAGTCGGTGCCGGAGTGCGCGGTGGTGATGTTGAGTTTCTACGATGACGTTGCGACGCGGGATAGGGCATCGGCGGCGGGCGCTGTGGCGTTCCTGGGGAAGCAGGTCTCGCCGGAGGCACTGCTGACGACTATCCGGCAGGCGGTGTGAGCGGGATGGCGACGACCGACGACTGACGACCGACGACCGCTAACGGATGAACGGCGTAACGCTCCTCCAAGCTAGTTTTTCTGGTGGGGACAGAGGGGGAAGTTGACAATAAAATCATGTACATTTATGTACATGGCGATTATGCGTGCCATGAAGTGAGGGGCAGCAACAGAGATGGGAGAGGTGTGGAGGGCTGAAAATGCCCCATAGGGGAACGATGAGGGATGAACGATGAAGTACGGCAACGGATGACGGCTTCACCACAAAGGCACGGAAGACACAGAGAACGACCACAAAGAACGACCACACCAACCGTAGGCACTTTAGGCGAGAACGGCATTTTTGCTCCTGAGTTTCAAGTGAAGGTTAGTGAATCAAGATGGAACGATTATGCTAGAACACCTGTGTGGCGTCAAGGGTTGAGAGGAGAGATTAGGTGAACGGATACACAAGGTTGGCATACAGGTTGACCCAAGCTCATAGGCAGGGCGCCACGTGCTAACGCCCTACGACCGGCATGTTGCTGGGTGGATCCCCTTAAGGTCGCTTCGCA
>DASVVH010000645.1:0-8503 GCA_036386615.1 Ardenticatenaceae bacterium | reverse complement strand
TAAAGGCCAGTATCGGCCAGTATTGAAATGAGACAAAGGCCAGTGTTCTTCATATATGCTTGAGCTGGACCTTATAAAACGAATGATAGACGGTGAGCTTTTGGTGGGGGATTAGCCCTCTGGTCGGAAGCATTCTCGATTCGGTGGCGCGGTGGTAAAATGGTCCTATGCAGAGCATCACGGTTATCTCGACGAAGTACAACGGCTCTCCGCACTGGCACTACGAGGCGGTGCTGCTGGAAGAGACGGAGTGGGGCTGGCTCTCTTTTTGCGACAGGGGGCGAACGGTGGAAAGCCACAAGGGGACGTGGCTGAACACGCATCCTTTTCTGCGCTGGCACTGGCGCGACCGCTGGTGGGACGCGATGCTGCTCTTCGACCGCGAGGGGCGCTGGCTGGAGTGGTACTGCAACATCATCACGCCGCCGCGCTTCGAGAACGGGGCGCTGCGCTACCACGACCTGGACCTGGACGTGGTGTGGCACCGCGACCGGGGCATCCTCATCGCGGACGCCAACGAGTTCGAGCGCCACGCTGTCAGCATGGCCTACCCCCGCGACGTGATTCAGTCCGCCTGGGAGACGGCGCAGGAGGTGAAGCAGATGATGCTGGACCGCAAGTGGCGCTTCTCAGATAATCCCACCACTCTCAGTTTTCAGAATGAGATGGCACCCTGGCATGTATGGCTGATATAGACTCCGATTTTGAAGACCCGTAGCAAGGATGATAAGAATCGAGTTTTCCTGCACTATGTGTCTATGTTACGATGTTACTGCCCAAGATCTAAGAACCTGAGAGTAGAGGATGTGAATGTCACTAAACCAAGCGGTTGAGTTTCCGGTACGCCCTTATTATCGTCAATCATGTGGAGCTGCGTATTTGGGGGACAGTCTGGAACTCATGCAGCGTCTACCGGATAAAAGTATCAATCTTATATTGACATCTCCCCCTTTTGCGCTAACCCGAAAAAAGGAATACGGTAATAAGAGTGCAGAGGAATATGTTGAATGGTTTATGAGTTTTGCTCATCAGTTTAAGAGACTGCTGCAAGATGATGGTTCATTAGTGATTGATCTAGGAGGTGCTTACCTACCAGGTCATCCAGTTCGAGCTATCTATCAGTTCGAGCTGCTGGTTCGGCTCTGCAAGGAATTGGGCTTTTTCCTGGCACAAGAGTTTTACCATTATAATCCATCGCGGCTACCTTCTCCTGCCGAATGGGTGACGGTGCGCCGCATACGTGTGAAGGACTCTGTTAATGTTGTCTGGTGGTTATCGGTAACAGAGTATCCGAAAGCGGATAATCGTCGAGTCCTAAAACCGTATAGCGAGAGCATGAAGCAGCTATTGAAGAACGGTTATAAGGCAAAGCTACGTCCAAGTGGACATGACATTTCCGATAAGTTCCAGAAGGATAATAATGGTGCTATCCCTCCTAATCTTTTAGAACTGGCAAACACAGGATCAAATAGTCCTTACCTAAGGCGTTGTAAAGAAGCTGGTATAAGGCCGCATCCTGCTCGGTTTCCAGTAGACTTCGCTGACTTCTTCATTAGATTCCTAACTGAAAAACAGGATGTTGTCCTGGATCCTTTCGCTGGATCAAACACTACTGGGCATGCTGCTGAAGGGTTGGGCAGGAACTGGCTTGCCTTTGAGATAGATGAGACTTATCTACAGGGTAGTCTCTATAGATTTGAGGAAGTGAACGACTTGTTATCAACGAGGAACGACGATGCCTCGGCTATCTAAAGAGCAACTTCTTAATGTCCTCGTGAGGGGCATCTCAGATTCAGGATGGAGCGTATTGTACCTTTCAGGTGCTCGTGAACATCCCTTCCGTCTTCAAGTATATAGTGGCAATGAGAGTTATCATCTTCGCATCTATATCTGGAATCTCACACACGGTGGAGGGGAAGCCCGTCCCCAGAATGAATATCGAATACAGATAACAGGCATAACTTCTTTCTATCAGGTACCTGGAGAAAGGACATTAATATTAGGATGGTACGATGATCTAGACGTGTTTGCTGGTTTTGATGTACGGAGACATAGAGGTGTTTTAGGTAAGTCTCCCTCTATTCAAATCAGGCGCGATTGCTTACAGACAGCATACACCAGTGAATTCGCTCCCTGTGACAAAGGCAACCAAGAAATTGCAATAGCATTCCGCCCAGATTTTTTAGTGGAATACATTCGAGATCTTGAAGCTTTGCACGATCTGGGTCAGCACAGTAGTGATCTAGCAGTTATCGGGAACTTAATACAGCACCCGGAAATAAATGACGAAGATATTCCCGTCACTGATTATGAACGCAGAACAGCCATAATCTCTGTGCGAAAGAAGCTTAGAGATATGAGCTTCCGTAGGAGAGTTCTAACTGTTTATAATTTTCAGTGTGCGGTATGTGGTATTCAGTTGAAACTCGTAGATGCTGCTCACATTGTGCCTGTTGTTCATGAGAATAGTACAGATGAAACTCGCAACGGCCTTGCCTTGTGCGCTCTACATCATAGAGCTTATGATCAGGGCCTAATAACTATTTGGGATGATTACTCTGTTCGCTTGAGTGAGTCGAAAGTTGAGGGACTCAGACGTATTAGTAGAGATGGTGGTATTGTCAGTTTCAGAGATAATCTGCGACCAATGATTATACTTCCTCCTGCTATCTCAGATCGTCCCCATATAGACTATATCAGGTTAGGAAATCAGATTAGAGGTTGGCAGCAGTAATAGGCTATAGCTAACTCCTATAGACCTTTTGTTATAGCAATTGTGACAATGTATAGGAGATAGTTCGTGACCCGCCCCTTCGACCTGATAACCTTCGACTTTGACGGCGTGCTTCTCCATAGCAATTTCTTTGACCTCTACCTCGACCAGTGCCGCGCGATGGGAATGCAGTGGCCGCAGGAGAACGAGGCGACGCTGGCCCGCTTCATTCACGACTACTACGCAAGTAGCATCCACCTTGCCAACATGGAGGAACATGGGCGCGAGAAGTACTTTCCTGTAGCGAACCGCCGCTTTCTGAAGGCGTTGGGCGTGGATGGGGAGTGGGACGAGCAAATTCCGACGCTCATCGAGCAGATACGCGCCGCCGAGGTCGTATATTACTACGAGTCGCGCATCCACGACCTACTTGAGGGGCTACGCGAGGAGGGCTATCGCCTCGCCATGTTGACGAACCGCGACGACAGGATTCACGAGTTCGGCGCGGAGTGGGGAATGATCGAGCCGTTCGAGCTTATCATCACCACGAGCACGACGGGCAAGCACAAGCCGGACACTGCGGGGTTCCTCTACGCGAACGACTATTTCGACGTGCCGCCCAGCCGCTCGCTCCACATCGGCGACAACCCCTACGCGGATGTGCGCGGCGCGGAGGCGGCGGGCTGGTCCGCGCTGCTCGTGGACCCCGACAACCTTTTCCCTGAGTGGGAGGTGGCGCGCGTTCGCAGCCTCAGCGAGCTTCGCGACTGGCTGGCCTCGCAGAACGGGCGCTAGCCTGACTCTTGCTCCCTTATCCCGCGCCGCATTCCACCTTATCTCGCCTTGACTCTATAATCGGCACCTGTATCTTTTCCGGCACGCGCTGTTCACTCCGGGTAGCAAAGGGGGTCTTGATGAGCGACATGATGACATTGGATAAATCGGTCCTCGTCTTCGGCAGCGCGGCGCTCGACGCGAAGGCGCGCGCTAACGACTTTCTGGTGCAGGGGAGCAGCGTGCCGGGTCAGATTCTCCTCAGCGCAGGCGGGGTGGCGCGGAACGTGGCCGAGTGTCTGGCGCGCTTCGAGGTGCCGACGCAGCTATGCTCGGCGGTGGGGGACGACCCGCTCGGCGAGTACGTCCTGAGCGTGACCGAGCGTGCGGGGGTGGATGTCTCGCCCACGATTCGCGTGCCGGGCGAGACGACGAGCGCCTACTTTGCCATGCTGGAACGCGACGGCGCGCTGGCGTGGTCCATCTACGAGATGAACCCCCTCGCCTACCTGACCCCGGAGGTGGTGCTTCGCCACCGCGACGTGCTTTTCGAGGCGAGCGCGGTGGTGATGGACAACAATCTCCCGCTGGACACGACGGAGACTATCATTCGGCTCTGCGGGGAGGCGGGCGTGCCGCTTTGCGCCGACCCGACCTCGCGCTTCCTCGCGGCCCGCTTCATTCCGTTCCTGCCTTACTTCAGCCTCGTCATGCCCAACCAGAACGAGGCGGCGATTCTCTGCGATTGCCCCGTTGAAAACGTGGACGACGCGCTCAAGGCGGCGCGGCAGTTGGTTCGTATGGGCGTGGGGATGGCCCTGATAACGCTTGGCAGTGGCGGGGCGGTCTACGCGACGGCGAACGAGCGCGGCCACGTTCCCGCCCCCGGCGTCAATGTGGTAGACCTGACGGGTGGCAGCGACGCGATGACCGCAACCGTCGTCTACGGGCTGATTCAGGACTTCCCGGTGGACGAGGCCGTGCGGCTGGCCGTCACGGCGGCCTCGCTGACCATCACCAGCCAGGACACAGTGCGTAGCGACCTCACTCTGGAGATGCTGTACGACTCCTTACTGGTATAGAGAGATAGATGGACGCTTCATTTCTGCAAATCATGCCCGACGTACAGGCAGCACTCGACGCGGGCCGCCCCGTCGTGGCGCTGGAAAGCACAGTCATCTCGCATGGTTTGCCCTTCCCGCAGAACCTCGAACTGGCCCGCCGCCTGGAAACGATTGTCCGCGAGAATGGCGCGACGCCCGCGACTATCGCCTTTGCCGACGGCAAGGTGCGCGTGGGGCTGGACGGTTCGGTGGTGGAACGGCTGGCGACTGAAGAGGGTGTGACGAAGGTGAGCCTTCGCGACCTGGGCTGGGTGCTGGCCGAGAAGAAATTGGGCGCGACCACCGTTGCTGCGACGATGTGGGCGGCTCACGTGGCGGGGATTAGCGTCTTCGCGACGGGCGGCATCGGCGGCGTTCACCCCGGCGATGGCAGCGATGTGAGCGCCGATTTGCCCGCGCTCGCCACCATCCCCGTCTGCGTCGTCAGTAGCGGCGCGAAGGCGATTCTGGACCTCCCGCGCACCCGTGAGTGGCTGGAAACGTGGGGCGTTCCGGTGCTCGGATTCCAGACCGACCAGATGCCTGCCTTCTACTCCCGCGCGAGTGGCCTTCCCGCCGACCGCGCCGTTCGGGACGAGCACGAGGCGGCGCGGTACGTGCATACTCACCTCTCGCTGGGGCGCGGCGGCGTTCTTCTGGGTGTGCCCGTGCCCGAAGCGGAGGCGCTGCCGAGCGAGACCGTCTTGCAGTGGATTGCCGCCGCGCAGCGCGAAGCAGAGCGGCATGGCGTTCGGGGCTATGGGCTGACGCCCTTCCTGCTGGGCGACCTCGCCACCCGCAGCGAGGGGCAGAGCCTGCGCGCCAATCTTGCCCTGCTGGAAAACAACGCTGCCGTAGCCGCGCGGCTCAGTGTGCAACTGAGCACACTGGCCCCGTAGCCAGTGATGACCGCCCGCCAGCCCGCCTCCCTCATCCTCACGGTGCTCAACGAGGGCGAGGCCATCCACAAACTGATGGCCTCGCTGCTGGCCCAAACATGCCAGCCCGACGAGGTTGTCATCGTGGACGGTGGCTCCACCGACAACACCGCCGCCCTCCTCGAAAGTTACACAAATCGTCTGCCGCTCCAAGTCCTCATCGAGCCAGGGTCGAACATCTCACGGGGCCGCAACGTCGCCATCCAGCACGCGAAGCACGACCTCATCGCCGTCACCGATGCGGGCGTGCGCCTCGAACCCGACTGGCTCGAAGCGCTTCTCCGTCCCTTCGAGGGACCAAACCCGCCCGACATGGTGAGCGGCTTCTTTTTGCCTGACCCTCAAGGGCTGTGGGAGTACGCCCTTGCGGTGACGACGCTCCCCGCGCGGGAAGAGATGGGCAAGGGGCGCTTCCTCCCCTCGTCGCGCTCCGTCGCCTTCACGCGGGCGGCGTGGGCGCGCGTCGGCGGCTACCCGGAATGGATGACCTGGAGCGAGGACGTGCTCTTCGACCTCGCCGTTATTAACTCCAGGGCAGCGATTGCCTACCAGCCGGAAGCCATCGTCTGGTTTCGTCCCCGCGCTTCCCTGCGCGGCTTCGCGCGGCAGTACCGCAACTACGCCTACGGCGACGGGCAGGGGTTGCTCTGGCCCAGGCGTCACGCGATACGCTACGCCACCTATCTCCTCGTCCTGCCCCTGCTACTCGTGCTGCTCAAGCGTCGCCCGCTCCTCGCCTCAATCTTGCTGCTGATGGGAGGCGGCGCGATGGTCTGGACGCCCCTCAAGCGGCACTGGCGGACGGGCCGCTATCGCTGGCGAGCGCTGTCCCTCATCCCTCTTATTCGCATCGCGGGGGACGTGGCGAAGATGAGGGGCTTCCCGCAGGCGCTCCGCGAGGGCTGGCGCAACCGGGCCCGCACGCGTGCCTACCTCAACCAGCAACGAAACCCTTACAGAGAGCCGCGCTAGCGGCCCGACGAGCAGAATGGAACCAGCGTGGAAACGATAGACCTGGGGCATGGCATCCAACTACCCCTCTCCGAACTCGATTTCTCCTTTACGCGCTCCAGTGGGCCGGGAGGCCAGCACGTCAACCGCGCCGAAACCAAGGTTGAACTGCGCTGGGACGTGGCGAACTCCCCCTCCATCAACGACGTGCAGCGGGCCATGCTGCTCCGCGCGCTGGGCACCTACGCCACCGAGGAGGGCGTTCTAATTCTGACCTCCGGCGAGACGCGCAGCCAGCACCGCAACCGTGAGGTCGTGATTGCCCGACTTCAGGCGCTCGTCAATCAGGCGATGCGACCGCGCCGCACCCGCCATGCCACGAGGCCGAGCACCAGCGCCCGCGCCACGCGCCTCCAGAAGAAAAAACGTCACGGCGAAAAGAAGTCCCAGCGCGGCAGAGTCGACCCTACCGACTACGACTAGTTCTCGAAAATTTGGTAAGGCAATTTTCGCTTTAGGGCTTGACACGCAAAGGGTCGGGTGTGGTATACTTGGTGTAGCTGTGCAATCAATATCCTTCGCCGTGTACCGCCCAGATCTCCCTGATCTCAGGAGTTTTACTCATGGAGAGACGTATTTTGCTGTTGGACAGAGACCCTTCCATCCTCGAACTCTACCGCGAGCTTCTGGGTGATGAGGGGTACGAAACCGTCTCTGAGGAGATGGCGACACTCTGCCCGGACAGGGTCGAGCAGCTTTCTCCGAACCTCATCATTATGGATTACGTTTTGCACGCCAACCCTGGTGGCCTTGATTTTTTGCAGCGCCTTAAACTCAACGAACGCACCGCCCAGATTCCCGTCATCCTCTGCACTGCTGCGATTCAGATGCTCCGGGGCGTGGAGCGCTACCTGAAAGTGGACGTGCTCTCCAAGCCTTTCGAGATTACGGACCTGCTGGCTCACGTAGAGCAGAGTCTGAAGCCCGACGAGGCGCTTACCCCACTGCTATAGCGCGCTGTTTCCGTCTTCCATCACTCCCCTGCCTGACGATTCCAGGAATCGTCGCCTACCCAATTTTGCACATATAGAAAGACCCCGGCTCTCTATCTGGGGTCAGATAGGGGCACCTCGATTGAAGTGACTCATAATGATTGTGATGGAGGTAGTTCAAGGCCCCAACTATCTCCCAGTCCCTGTTTGACGTCAGAAACGCTTCAAGTAGATATTGCTCATTCCAGAATTTAACTTCCTCTTTTATCCACTGCTCCAGATAATCTCTTGGGCTGAATATGTCATGAACGTGAACGACGACCCCTGCTTGTAGCGAGGGAAGTACCTGTAGATACTCGAAAAGCACATCTCCCTGTGGCCTTATGATGTGAGATGAGTCAATAAACAGGATGTCGTCTCGTTCAAGTTGGCCGAAGAACTCAATATCAACGTTCTCCACCTTCTTCCTCACCACCTCAATGCCTAGCTGTTCAAGCCAGGGCATCTCATACGGCTCGATGCATACATGTCTACACCTATAGGTTGAGTCCTCCTCGGCATTTTTCTTGATGGCTTTCACTGCGATGAGTGTTGAATTGCCGCTCCCTATCTCGAATATCCGCTTCGGCTTTAGAACTCTGATGATGTTGTACCAGTATTCGGCGTCACCTGACCTGAATGCATCATTGTCAAAGTCGAATGCCAGGTTGCGCTCCGTTGGCGAGGATAACGTTTTCAGCTCCTCGTTATACTGGAAGCTATTCAACAGATCGAGTTGCCCTTGAATATTCCACTCTATACCGGGAAGATACCGCTCCTCCGATAACGGGCGGCTGAGGTGCCTTCCGCCGAATAGTGGTTCGTAGTAGTGGTCAATGATAGGAAACAGACCGACGCGAAACAGAGCGCCCCTGGACTTCGGGAGCCGCTGAATGCCAGCGACCCTCACCCCCTTTAACAGAACTCCGGCAAGGTAGACGAAGGGGAACATAAAGAGATCTATTATTGGAAGCAGTCGCCTGATCAGTTTTT
>DASVVH010000644.1:0-4087 GCA_036386615.1 Ardenticatenaceae bacterium | reverse complement strand
ATCTTCATCTACGAGTACCAGCTTGGTCCCGCGCTTGAGCCGTTCGTCCGCGCGTGGGGCGTGGTGCCCGTGCAGTTCGTCGCCGACCCCGCCGCCGAGTGGCCTACGCTCTTCAGCAGCATGTTTCTGCACGGCGGCTGGTTTCACCTCATCAGCAACATGTGGGCGCTCTGGATATTTGGTGACAACGTAGAGGACCGCATGGGCAGCGTCACCTACCTCGCCTTCTATCTCATGGCGGGCCTCGTCGCCGCGCTGGCCCACGTCGTCTTCAACCCCGCCAGCACCCTCCCCACCGTTGGGGCCAGTGGTGCCATCGCCGGAGTGCTGGGAGCCTACCTCGTGCTCTATCCGAAGGCGCGCGTCGTCAGCCTGCTGCCCCTGTTTATCTTTTTCACCGTCGTCGAGGTGCCCGCCTTTCTCTACCTCGGCTTCTGGTTCGTCAGCCAGCTTTTCAACGGGTTCGCCATGCTCGCCTTCGCCGACACCATGCAGAACGTCGGCGGCGTCGCGTGGTGGGCGCACGCGGGGGGCTTTATGGTCGGCCTGCTCGTCGCGCCCTTCTTCCGCCTTCGCCCCAACCAACGCTCCTGGCCCGACCAGTACTACCCCTACTGACTGAGGTTGCTACATGAACTTTCTCGACCTGCTCTGGGTTTTTCTTATCCTCAGCGTCGTCTGGCCCGTACTGCGACAGCGCATGCTCGACTCCGCCCGCTACCGGAAGTTCCAGGAACTCGAAAAGGAGCGTGGCAGCCGCGTCATCGCCATGATTCACCGCCAGGAAACCCTGACCCTCCTCGGCTATCCCGTCGCCCGCTTCATTGACATTCAGGACTCCGAAGAAATCCTGCGCGCCATCAAACTGACCGACGACGAGGTTCCCATAGACCTGATTCTGCACACCCCCGGCGGCCTCATCCTCGCGGCGGAACAGATTGCCGAGGCCCTACGCAAGCACCCCGCTAGAGTCGCCGTCATGGTGCCGCACTATGCTATGAGTGGCGGCACCCTCATCGCCCTCGCAGCGGACGAGATTCTGATGGACGACAACGCCGTCCTCGGCCCTGTGGACCCTCAAATCGGGCAGTACCCCGCCGCCTCCATCCTCAAAGTGCTCGACTCCAAAGATATCAACGAGGTCTCCGACCACATAGTTATCCTCGCCGACATCAGCCGCAAGGCCATCGCGCAGGTACGCAAGACTGTCCGTGACATCATCGGCGACCGCATGGAACCGGAAGCTGCCGACAAGTTCGCTGAGACAATGGCGACGGGCGTCTGGACCCACGATTACCCCATCAACACCCACGAGGCTCAAGCACTCGGCCTCCCCGTCCGTGTAGAACTGCCTAAAGCTGTCTACGCCCTCATGAGCCTCTACCGCCACCCCGCCCAGCGCCGCCCCTCCGTCCAATACGTTCCCCTGCCCTACGACGCGCCCGCCCCGCCCGCCAATCAGCCGCAAAACTCAGGGCGTCCCCCTTTGTAGGGGTGGACTTACCGACGGGAATCCGCCCGCAAACCGGAGAACCGGGATGTAGTACGACGCTACCACCTCTAAATCTGGCTGATTAGCCTCACTCCCGCCAGAACCACAAACACCGGAAGCAGTAGCGCGCCCAGCAGCAGAGGCAGCGTCTTCGTGCAGCCCCGCCGCGTGTTCAACATGCCGAACGGTGTCCTCACACTGAAACTCAAGCCCGACCTGCTGATGTTGAAGCCCGCCCTTCGGTTCCCGACGCGGGCGCTGGGAGCACCGAGGTGTACCCCATTCTTATTCACCCTCAGTTGCGGCTTGCGAACCGACACCTTATTGCCCTTTTTCTTCTTCGCCATCCTTCGACCTCCTTGAAATCACTTGACCGTACACAACTGCCTCCGTCTGGGGAACAGATGGAGGTTATAACTCACGCGGGTGCTATTCTACAGCCTCTTACACACTCCGTAAACCCGCCGATTTCACCAATCCCCCGCCCTCCGTAAACTAATGCACACGAGCGGCATCAGCGTTCCGCCGTTTGCAGTTGCCTTCGTCCTTCGTCACCACCCGATGAACCCTCACAGGAACCATGACCGACTCCACCAGCCTCACCCCCCGCCCCGATCACCTCGTGGAGCGCCTCGGCCACGCGGCCAACCAGCACGCCGCCGCTCGCGCCTTCCTCGACTATCAGGAACGGCAGGCCGTCAACACCCTCGTGCGGCAGGCCAACGACCTCGCCAGTTTCGCCGCCTTCCTCGCCTCCGCCCTCGGCCACGCCGCCCCAACGGGCGAGGCCCTGATGAACGACGCCGCCGCGTGGCAGGGCATCACCTGGGGCCTCGTCAGAGCCTTCACCCTCTGGCTCCTGAGCGAGGGCTACGCCATCGGCACCGTCAACGTCCGGCTCACAACCATCAAGCGCTACGCCTCCCTCGCCCATCAGGCGGGCACCCTGAGCGATGACGAAATCAGCCTCATCAAAACCGTCAGGGGCTACAGCCAGAAGCAGGCCAAACGGGTCAATGCCGAGCGCAAGACCACCCGCGTGGGCCGCAAAAAGGCCCAGCCCGTCCGCGTCACCCTCGAAGTCGCCCGGCTCCTCAAGGCCCAGCCCGACACTCCCCAAGGCCGCCGCGACACCCTCCTCATGTGCCTGCTCCTTGATCACGGTCTCCGCGTCAGCGAGGTCGCCCGCATGGAAGCCAAACATTTTGACCTGAAGACAGGTGCCCTCGAATTCTATCGCCCCAAAGTAGACCTCGACCAGGAGCACGCCCTCACCCCCGACACCCTCCGCGCCGCCTCTGCCTACCTGAACGTAGACGCCCCTGCCGAGGGCCGCATCTTCCTCGGCAGCATGAAAAACGGCGAGCTTCGCGCCTCCTGTATGGGCGAACGCTCCATCACCCGCCGCGTTCAGGCCCTCGGAGAAGCCCTCGGCGTGCAGGGCCTCTCCGCCCACGACTGCCGCCACTATTGGGCCACCAACGCTGCCAGAGCAGGTACCGACCCCCTCGCCCTTCAGGAGGCGGGCGGCTGGTCCAGCCTCGCCATGCCCCGCCGCTACATCGAGCGCTCCAAAGTCGCCAACAAAAACGTCAAACTCAAGACCTGAACCTCCCCGCCCTTACCGTCCACCGTTTACCGTCTACCGCTTGCCGTCATCGCCACCTACTTCTATGATTAGTCTAGCTAACGAATACCATTCACATCCGAGGCATCATGAAACCCATCAAAATTGAATCGCTCCTCTCCGGGCGGCTCTACTTCACCCCGCAACTCGTCGGCGACCGTCTCTACTTCCTCAGCGACATCTCTGGTCGCATCAGCCTCTACGCCATGCACCGTCATGGCAGCGTGCCCGTGCCCCTCCTCCCGCAGAACATCGCCCTCCAGACTCCTCACCACATCGGCGGCGAATCCTTCTTCGTCTTCCCGAAGCTAGGCAAAATCCTCGTCATGCTGGACCGCGACGGCGACGAGAATTACCAGCCCACCTTCATCCCCATCGAGGGCGGCATCCCCGAACCTATCTTCGGCGACCGCTTCAAGAACCAGCAGGCCACCATCGCCCATTGCGACATAGACCGCAACACCTGCGTCATGGGCCTGGACCCGCGCACCAACCCCAACATCGAGAGCTTCCTCGTCAACCTCGAAACGCGGGAACTCACCAGCCTCGGCACCAGCCTCTACGGCAACTACCCCGACGGCGTCAACGAGGACTACTCCAAGGTCGTCCTGCTGGACTCCTTCACCTCCGGCGACCACGTTGTCTACCTCTGGGAGCGCGAGGCGGGCCAGCGCCGCCTGCTCTACGGCACACCCTTAGAGGCCCGTACAGAGGGCCAGCAAGTAGCGTACAACAGCATCCAGGCCACGCACTTCACGCACGGCGACCGGGGCCTTCTCTTCATCACCTCCCTATTTGAGGACAACTACGGCCTCGGATACCTGAGCCTGGACGACCCCTCCAACGTCCAACCCGTTGAGGTCGTCGGCACCGTTCACCAGGGCGCGGGCGAAATGGAGGGCATGGAAGACCTTGAAGGCAACCGCTACCGCCTGAGCTACAACATTGACGGCGTCTCCTACGCCTAC